>DAIPLE010000017.1:9206-17600 GCA_036769425.1 Actinomycetota bacterium | reverse complement strand
TTGCCGACGTTGGGGCGTCCGATGACCGCGACGGTGGGGAGCGTCACGCGAGGGCCGCGACGAGCGACGCGCCATCGGTGGGGACGACCTCGACCGGGACTGGGAGGTCGGCGACGGTCTGGCCGTCGAGGAACTGGTCGCGGGAGAGGACGACGTCGGGGAGCAGGTACCGGTCGGTGGCCGGCTGCGCGTCGAGCGCAGCGGCGACGTCGGTCCCGGTGAGCAGCCCGGTGACGGCGATGTTGCCGCCGAAGAACCGGTTGGTGACGGGGACGACTCGTACGGGCACGCCGGCGTGCGCGCTCAGCTCGGGTACGAGCGGCGCGAGGACGCTCGCGCCGTACTCGCCGGTGACGATCCCGACTGGAACGGCCCGCGCTGGGGCCGCGTCGACGGCGATGCGGCGAGGGGCGCGGTACCCGGTGGCGGGGGCCCCGTCGACCCAAGCGAAGAACCCGGCGTGGGGACGTTGACCGACGACCTGGTCACCGGCGAGGGCGCGGCGCACCTCGGTGAGGAAGGTGCGGGCCATCCCGATGCCATTCTCGTGCTGCACGAACCCGTCGTAGGCGTCACTGTCGGGGAACGCCCGACCCGCGAGGAGGTAGTACTCGTCGGCGGCGTAGACGAGGCGACGCCCGAGCGCGTCGTGGAACCGGGTCTGCCACCGGGCGATCTGGTCGAGGACCCGCGCCGCGTCGTCGTCGGTGTGGGCCCGCAGGCTCGGCTCCGGGGAGTGGGTGCCGACCCCGACGGGCACCGCGGCGACGGTGGCGAGCCGCGGGTAGCGGTCGAGGATCCCGAGGAGGGTGTCGTCGAGCGCGGGGCCGTCGTTGAGGCCGGGGCAGACGACGATCTGGCCGTGGACCTCGACGCCGGCGTCGAGGAGCGCGGCGAGCCACCGCAAGCTGGTCGCGCCGCGGCGGTTGCGGAGCAGCTGGGCCCGCAGGTCGGGGTCGGTGGCGTGGATGCTGACGTACAGCGGCCCGAGGCCCTCGGTGACGACCCGCTCGAGGTCGGCTTCGGTGAAGCGGGTCAGGGTCGTGAAGTTCCCGTAGAGAAAGGAGAGCCGGTAGTCGTCGTCCTTCAGGTACAGGCTGCGCCGCATCCCCTTCGGCAGCTGGTAGATGAAGCAGAACGGGCAGTGGTTGTCACAGGTGCGCACCTGGTCGAACACCGCCGAGGACAGCTCCATCCCGAGCGGCTCACCGTCGCGCTTGTCGATCACGACCCGGCGGGCCAGGCCGTCGCGGCGCACGTCGAGGTCGACGCAGGCCTCGTCGGCTTGGAGCTGGTACCGGATGACGTCGCGCACCGCCTCACCGTTGAGCGCAACGAGCTCGTCACCGGGACGGATCCCGGCCTGCGAAGCGGGCGAGCCGGGTGCGACCGCCACCACCCGAGCGGCAGTCATGACCGGAGTCTACGAGCCCCCAGACCGACCGGTACCCTCGGTCGCGCATGGCAGCGTCCGAGACGACCGTCGAACGGGTCCTGCTCGCCGAGCCCCGCGGTTTCTGCGCCGGGGTCGAGATGGCGATCAAGGCGTTGGCGTGGATGGTGCGGATCTTCGAGCCGCCGGTCTACTGCTACCACGAGATCGTCCACAACCGTCTCGTCGTCGACCGGTTCCGTCGCCTCGGTGTGGTGTTCGTCGACGAGCTCGACGAGGTCCCCGCCGGAGCCCCGCTCATGCTCTCGGCGCATGGCTCCGCCCCTGAGGTTGTCGCCACGGCCCAGGAACACGACCGCTTCGTCGTGAACGCGGTCTGCCCGCTCGTCACGAAGGTCCACCACGAGGCGAAGGTCCGGGCGGCCAAGGGCTACACGATCCTCTACGTCGGTCACGCCGGCCACGACGAGGCGGTCGGCACCCTCGCGGTCGCCCCCGACGCGATGCGCCTCGTCGAGCACGACACCGACCTCGACGCGGCCATCGCCACCGTCGACGATCCAGAACGGGTAGCGCTCCTCGCCCAGACCACCCTCGCCCTTCACGACTGGGAGGGGATCATGGACCAGGCCCGGGAACGCTTCCCGGCGCTGTGGACCGCAACCCGTGATGACCTGTGCTTCGCGACGACGAACCGCCAGGCGGCGCTACGCGTCGTCGCGGCGCGCGCCGACGCGATGGTCGTGATCGGCAGTGCCAACTCGTCCAATACCCTCGCCCTGGTGAAGGTCGCCGCCGACGCCGGCTGTGACCGTGTCCTGCGCGTCGACGGACCCGACGAGCTCGATGTCACCGCGCTCGGTGGCGCGCGCGTGGTCGGGGTCACCGCCGGGGCGAGCGCCCCCGAAGACGTCGTCCGCGCGGTCGTCGACGAGCTGGCTCCCGCCGACGGGGTCGAGCCGGTGTTCGTCACCGACGAAGCTGAGTACTTCCCGCCCCCCCGCGAGCTGCGGGAGCTGATGCCGGCCCTCGACGCCCTGGCGTCGCTCGTGACCGGTGGCGCCCCGAACGCCGAGGCCCTGGACCACCCGGTCACCGACGATCGGGCGGCCGACGCGTCACGGGTGCTCGCGGACCTCGCCGGGTAGCGCCGCCGTCCCGGCCCGCCGGCGGGCCTCGTCGAAGCAGGCTTGGAGCCGGGTCGCGAGCGTCGCGGTCAGCGCGGCGACGTCGGATCGCCGACGCGCCGACGCGGAGGCGTCGGCCACGATCGGCTCCCCCACCACGACCACGACCCGGTGCGGTCTCGGCAGCACGTGCCCGCGGGGCAGGATCTCCTCGCTGCCCCCGATCCCGACCGGCAGGATCGGCACGCCCCGCTTCAACGCCAGGTACGCGACCCCGTGGAACAGGTCCCCCAGCTCGGGACCGTGGCGTCTCGTCCCCTCCGGGAAGATCGCCAGCGGATCGCCTTCGACCAGCACCGCGTCACAGGCCCGCAGCGCCGCCCGGTCGGTGGTGCCGCGCTCGACGGAGATGCCACCGAGCCGCGGGAACAGCGCCGCCCCGATCCGCGACGAGAACAGCTCCTGCTTGGCGAGGAACCGGACCCGGCGGCGGGTCACGAACGCGGTGAACGGCACGTCGATGATCGACCGGTGCGACGGGGCGATGACGTACGCCCCAGAGGTCGGGACACGGTCACGTCCGATCAGGCGGACGCGGAAGATCACCGCGCAGAACCCGACGACGACGGTGCGGACCACCCGCCAGAAGATCACTGCGACGCCCCAGTGCGGGCGCGGACCTGCTTGACGACCTCGCGGACCACGTCGTCGACCGGCCGGCCGGTGGTGTCGATCCGGATCGCGTCATCGGCCGCGACGAGCGGCGACGCGGCGCGCGTCGAGTCGAGTTGATCGCGTCGCCCCAGGTCCTCGCGGACCGCCTCGACGCTCACCGCGGCGCCGGGGGCCGCTTCGTCCCGTCGGCGACGGGCCCGCTCGGCCTCCGACGCCGTGAGGAACACCTTGATGACCGCGTCGGGGAACACCACCGTCCCGATGTCGCGGCCTTCGACGACGCCGCCGCCACGCGCGGTAACCCACGACCGCTGATGGTCGACGAGGACGCGCCGCACCGCCGGATTCGCGGACACCGTCGACACCGAGGCGTTGACGGGCGGTGAGCGGATCTCGACGCTGACGTTCCGTCCGTCGAGGAGCGTCTGGGGGCCGCGCTGCTCGATCAGTACCCGCGCCGCGACGGCTGCGCACCGGTCAGCGTCGATCGGGTCGACGCCGGCCTCGAGGACCGCGAGGGTCACCGCCCGGTACATGGCGCCGGTGTCGAGGACCTCGAGGCCGAGCTCGGAGGCAACGCGGCGCGCCACCGTCGACTTCCCCGCGCCCGACGGGCCGTCGATGGCGACAACGGTGCTCACCGGCCGGGACGGGTGCAGGCCGCGAGGTCGTCGGCGAAGCGCGGGTAGGAGCTGGCCACCGAGGCCCAGCCTCGCACGGTCGACGCCCCCGCCACCGCGTTCGCGGCGACGGCCCCGGCCATCGCGACCCGATGGTCGCCGTGGCTGTCCCACACCATCGGCTCCGGATGACCGCCGCGCACCACGAGCCGGTCGGGCCCGGACTCCACGCCGACTCCGAGCCGGCCCAGCTCGGTCTCGACGGTGGCGATCCGGTCACTCTCCTTCACCCGCAGCTCTCCGACGTCGCGAAACTCGGTGATCCCGTCGGCGAACGCCGCCGCGACCGCGAGCACCGGAACCTCGTCTTGCACGTTGGGGATCTCGTCGCCACCGACGACGGTCCCGGTGAGGGGCCCGGCCCGCGCCACGAGGTCACCGACCGGCTCGCCGAGCCGGTCCTCGTGCACCCGGATCTCGAGGTCGGCGCCCATCCGGCGGAGCACCTCCACGAACCCGAGCCGGGTCGGGTTCAGATCGACGTCTTCCACGGTGAGCTCCGAGCCGGGGGTCACGACCGCGGCGACGATGAAGAACGCCGCCGACGACGGGTCACCGGGCACGTCGAGCTCGAACGGGCGCGGCGCGCCCGCCTCGACCCGCACGCTCGTCATCCCGGTGCGCTCGACTGGCGCGCCGAGCGCGGCGAGCATCCGCTCGGTGTGATCCCGGCTCGGGGTTGGCTCGACGATCTCGGTCGAGCCGGCGGCCTGTAACCCGGCCAGGACCAGCGCGGTCTTCACCTGGGCGCTGGCAACTGCCAACTCGAACCGGGCACCGACCAGCGCGCCGCCCCGCACCGACAGGGGCGGGAACCGGGCGTCGTCGCGCCCGTCGACGTGGGCGCCCATCACCCGGAGCGGTTCGGCGACCCGCGCCATCGGCCGGCGTCGCAGCGACGCGTCGCCGCTCAGCACGCTGTGGAACGGCCGTCCCGCGAGGAGACCGCACAGCAACCGGATCGAGGTCCCCGAGTTGGCGCAGTCCAGGACATCATCGGCCTCGCGCAACGCGTCGACCCCACCCCCGGTGACGGTCACCGTCCCCGAAGGGTCTCCGGCGATGGGGACGCCGAGCGCGCCGAGCGCCGCGGCGGTGCGCGCCACGTCGTCACCGTCCGCGAGGTGACGGATGTCGCTGACACCGGTGGCGAGCGAGCCGAACAGCAGCGCCCGATGCGAGATCCCCTTGTCGCCCGGGACCCGGATCCGTCCCGACAGCGGGCACGGCCCGTCGAGCGCGAGCTCGGCGGGGATTGTCACGGCAGCACCCGACGCGAGTGGTGGTAGCCGCGCTGGGTGAGCGCGGCCTCGAACGCTTCGACGTCGCGGGCCGGGAGCAACAGGACGAGCACGCCGCCGCCGCCCTCGACGGAGTGGGCGATGTCGATGTCGGAGATGTTGATGCCCATGCTCCCCGCCAGGGTCGTGACCTCGGCGAGGACCGCGGGACGGTCCGGCACCGGGACGCGCAGCTCCACCAGCGGCTCGGTCGCCGCCCCGCCGACCGGCAGGCGCCGCCGGGCGGCGCGGGCCCGCTCGAGCAGCTCGAGGAGCCCGTCGCGGTCGCGCCCGGCGACGAGGGCCCGCACGACCCCTAACGCGTCGACGTACCCGTCGAGCGCATCAACGATGGCATCCCGGTTCGCCACACAGATGTCGGGCCAGATCCCCGGGTCACCGGCGGCGATCCGCGTCATGTCGCGGAACCCGCCCGCCGCGAGGCGCAGCAACGTCGCGTGCTCCTCTCCCCCGCCGGCCGCGACATCCATCAACGTCGTCGCCGCCAGCTGCGGGACGTGGCTGACCACCGCGACGAGGTCGTCGTGATGCGATGGCGTGACCGCGATGACCTCCGCGCCGAGCCCCGCGACGAGGCGCCGAACCGTGCTGAACACCGACGCGTCGGTCCGGTCGGTCGGGGTGAGCACCCACGTGCCGCCGACGAACAGGTCGCCGTCGGCCCCGTCGAGGCCACCCTGCTCCGACCCGGCCATCGGGTGACCACCCACGAACCGGCCCGCCAGGTCGGGACGGGCGGCCTCCACCGCGGCGACGATCGGCGCCTTGACCGACCCGACGTCGGTGACCGCCGGTGCCCCGGCGTCGAGCGCCGCGATGACGAGCCCCGCGATGTCACCGACCGGGACCGCGACGATCACGACGTCGACATCGGTCGCGGCGTCGGTGAGGGTCGGCACCGCCTCGGTCGCCGCGCCCCGTTCCACGGCTTGCGTCGCCCGTCTGGGGTCAGTGTCGAACCCGCGGACGGTGACACCGTCGCGAGTGAGGGCTAATCCGATCGAGGCGCCGACCAGCCCGGTGCCGACGATCCCGACGCGCTTCACTCGGGCAGGTCGTCGCGCAGGGCCCGGGCTGCGCCGAGGTACACGTGATGCAGGCCCTCTCGGGCCCGTTCGGTGTAGCAGTGCACGAGCACCCGGATCACCATCGGGAGCGCACCTTCGATGCCCAGCTCGCGGGCACAGAGCAGCGGGACGTCCCCCAAGCCGAGCTCGCGGGCGACCGTCGCCGGGAACGCCGCGGTGAGGTCCTCGGTGGCAGTGAAGATGATGCTCACCAGGTCGTCGTGATGAACGCCGTTGCGGGTCAGCAGCTCACGCACCAGCAGCTGGGTCTTCTCGGCGATCTCGGCTTTGGTGTCGGCTTCGCAGGTGATCGCGCCTCGCAGCGCGTGCAGTCGCACGTCGGCAGGTTACCGGTCCGGTCGTTCGGTCAGCCGCCTCATTGGTGCCCATCGGCGGCGCTTGCCGACTCGTACAGCGCGCGCACCTCGTCGACGGTCAACGTGCGCCACGCCCCCGACTGCAGCCGGTCGTCGCGCACCGGCCCGACCCGGGTGCGGATGAGGCGCCGCACCGGATGGCCGATGGCGTCACACATCCGACGGACCTGCCGGTTGCGTCCCTCGTGGATGGTCAGCTCGAGTGCGGTGGCGTCACCGCGGGCGCCGACCACCCGCACCCGCGCCGGCGCGGTGGGGCCGTCGTCCAACGCCAGGCCGTCGCGGAGGCGACGAACCGCGGCGCGGGTCGGATCCCCGACGACCTCCGCGAGGTAGGTCTTGTCGACCCCGTGACTCGGATGGGTGAGCAGCTGCGCCAACGTCCCGTCGTTGGTCAAGATCAACAACCCCGACGTGTCGTAGTCGAGCCGCCCGACCGGGAACACTCGCGGGTCGGCGGGCACGAGCTCGACCACCGTCGGACGCCCTTCGGGATCCTGGGCCGTGGTCACGACCCCGGTGGGCTTGTGCACCAGGTAGTAGACGAGGCTCGGCGCAGTCGGCACGGGCACACCGTAGACGCTCACTCGCCCGACGTCGGCGTCGACCCGGTCGCCGAGGCGCGTCACCCGGCCGTCGACGGTGACGCGTCCCGCCCGGATCAGGCCCTCGGCGGTGCGCCGCGACCCGTAGCCGGCGCGGGCCAGGACCTTCTGGACGCGCTCGGCGTCCGCCATGCTCAGCCGTCGACCGGGTCGGTCGACTCCTCGACGTTCGTCGGATCATCCGAGACCCGAAGGCCGCGCTCCAACGCCTCGACGATGCCGGCGTCGGGCACGAAGTCGCCGAGCGACAACAGGTCCCCGACCGAGTCGAGGCCGAGCCGCTCGAGGAACAGCGACGTCGTCCCGTACAGCACCGCGAGACCCGGTCCGGGATCACGCGCCACCTCGGTGAGGTAGCCGCGCTGCATCAACGTCTGCAGCGTCGTTTCGACGTCGACCCCCCGGATCGCCGACACCTGCGCCCGGGAGATCGGCTGTTTGTACGCGACGATCGCCAACGTCTCGAGCGCCGGCCCCGACAGGCGCACGTGCTGGCCCTCCAACACGAACTGCTCGACGTACGCCGCGAGGTCGGGGTGGGTCTGGAGCCGGTAGCCGCCCGCGACGCGGCGCAGCACGAACCCCCGCCCGTCCCGCTCGTACTCGTCGCCGAGCTCGGCGCACAGCGTCTCGACCTGCTCGACGGGAAGCTCGACCAGCTCGGCGAGGAAGCGCGGCTCAACCGGCTCCGTCGCCGCGGTGAGGACCGCTTCGATCGCGCGGCGCGCCTCGCGGACCCGCCACTCGTCGTCCGGGCCGCGGAACGGCTCGCTCACGCGCCCCGCCTCGCGCCCTGCTCGACGTCGGGCGCCGGGGTGCTCCCCGGGGTGTCCCAGTCGGCGATGCTCAACGCGTCGAGGGCCTCGCCGGTGGTGAGGCGCCGCACCGAGAGATCCGCGAAGGTGGCGACCTGCTCGAGGTCGCCGACTCCCTGCTTGTAGAGCTCAAGCACGGCGAGGAACCGGACGATCACCTCGAGCCGGTCAGCCGCGTCGCGGGTGAGGTCCTGGAACGACACGACCCGGTCCTCGGGGAGCAGGTCGAGCACCGTGGTGATCGCGTCGGCGACGCTGACCCGAATCGGCGCGATGTGGTCGGCCTCGACCCGGGGCTCGGGGGGCGCCTCGAGTGCCCGACGGGCCGCGTCGCGAAGCGATTCGAGTCGGACT
>DAIPLE010000017.1:0-9196 GCA_036769425.1 Actinomycetota bacterium | reverse complement strand
GGACTCGCTCGAGCGGGTCGGGCACCATCGACCGGAACGGCTCTTCGGGCCCGGCCCGGCGCGCCACGCTGCGGTCCGCGACGCGCATCAGCGCGCTGATGGCTCTCGCGGCGTCCTGGAACGTCTTGCACTCGAGGAGCCGGGCGAGGAGGAGGTCGCGTTCCTCGAACCGGAGCAGCTCCTCGTCGAGCTCGAGATCCTCGGGGGTCGGGAGCAGCCGACGGGTCTTCAGCTCGATCAGTGTCGCGGCGATGAGCAAGAACTCGGTGGCGATCTCGAGGTCGAGGGTCTCCATCCGGTCGAGCTCACCGAGGTACTGGTCGACGATCGCGGCGAGCGACACCTCCCACAGGTCGACCTCCTGGCGGAGGATGAGATGCAAGAGGAGGTCGAACGGACCCTCGTAGACGGTGGTGTGTACCTCGTAGCCCATCTCGCACTTCAAGATACCCGCACCGCTCCCGAGCACCTCGCCACTACCGTTCCCGGGATGGCACGGGTCTTCTCGGGCATTCAGCCCACCGGAGACAAGCACCTCGGCAACCTGCTGGGCGCGATTCGCCACTGGGTCGCGACCCAGGACACCGACGACGCCCTCTACTGCGTCGTCGATCTCCACGCCCTCACCGTCCCCCATGACCCGAAGGAGCTCGCGGCGCGTACCCGCAGCACCGCGGTGCTGCTCCTCGCCGCCGGGCTCGACCCGCAACGCTGCACCCTGTTCGTGCAGAGCCACGTCCCTGCCCACGCCGAGCTCACCTGGATCCTGAACTGCGTCGCCACCATCGGTGAGCTGCGCCGCATGACCCAGTTCAAGGAGAAGTCCGCGGGCCAAGAATCGGTGAGCGTCGGACTCTTCGACTACCCGGTGCTGATGGCCGCCGACATCCTCGCCTACGACACCGAACGGGTCCCGGTCGGCGATGACCAACGTCAGCATCTCGAGCTGTCCCGCGACCTGGCGCTGCGGTTCAACCATCGCTTCGGCCCCACCCTCGTGGTCCCGGAACCCGCTATCCCTCCCGTCGCGGCGCGGATCATGGACCTTCAGACCCCGACCGCGAAGATGTCCACCACCGCGGAAACACCCTTGGGCACCATCGGGCTCCTCGACCCCCCCGACGTGCTGAGCAAGCGGATCCGCGCCGCGGTGACCGACTCCGGCTCCGACGTCCGTTTCGACCCCGACGCCAAACCCGGCGTGTCCAACCTGCTCCAGATCCTCGCCGCCACCACCAACCGGGCCATCCCCGACCTCGAAGCCGAGTTCGCCACCTCCGGTTACGGGACCTTGAAGCAGACCGTCGCCGACGCGGTCATCGAGTTCCTCACCCCCGTCCAGGAGCGATACGGGGCCCTCGCCGCGGACCCGACCCACGTCGACGCCGCGCTGGCCACCGGCGCCGCGAAAGCCGAGGCCCTCTCGGCCACGGTGCTGCGCCGGGTCCGCGACGCCGTCGGTCTGCTGTCCCGCCCCTGAGCGACGTCAGTCGTCGTCGGCGGCGACGAGCGCGTCGACCACGACCGGCGGGAACCCGGTCTCAGCCCAGGCCTGCTGGGTGTGGTGCGCGCCAGCCCACACCGCGGCTTCCTCGTGCCCGCCGACCACCCGGATCCGCGTCGCGCCAAGCTCAGGATGACGGAGGTAGAGACCGACTCGACGGGTGACGCCGCGCCGCGACGACCACACCTCGGCCCACTGGTGTCCCGCCGCGGCACCCGCCAGGGTGGCCCCGACCCGGCCGAACACCCCGAGCTCGGCGTCGAGCTTGCCGACGTCGTGGAGCAGCGCCGCGGCCAGCCATCGCTGGTCGCCGGCCTGATCGGTCGACGCCAGCGCGCCCTCGACCCGGCGGGCGACACCAACCGAGTGTCGTCGATCATGGCCCGGCATCCGTTCCCACAGGTTGAGCTCGCCCGGCTCGAGCACCGTCTCGACCCACGCCGCGTCGGGCGCGGACGGGCCTCCGGGCCGTAGCGCACCGAGGAAACGGCGGACCAGGTGCCCAGCGCGGCTCATGCGACGACGAAGTTGCGCAACCCGTTGAAGAAGGGCTGGATGACGGTGCCGAGCACCCCGGTGAAGAAGATGAGGCCGAGCAGGATGACGAACCCGTACGGACGGATCCGGTACCAGGTCTCCAGCGACGATTCCGGAAGGACCCGCTCCAGCAGCGCGGAGCCGTCGAGGGGCGGGATCGGCAACAGATTGAACAACCCGAGCAGCAGGTTGACCAACGCGAAGATGAACACGATCTCGAGCACCAGATCAGACGTCGACTGGTCGATCGCGCCGGGGAGCACCCCACCCCCGGAGTAGATGGCCCTCGCCACGAGCGCGGCGACGGCCATCAGCAACAGGTTGGTGCACGGCCCCGCGAGGCTCACGAAGACCAGGTCGCGGCGGGGGTGCCGCAACCGGGCCGGGTTCACCGGCACCGGCTTGGCGTACCCGAACACGGGCAGCCCCGCCAACGCCCCCATCAACGGCAACAGGATCGACCCGAACGGGTCGATGTGCGGGATCGGGTTGAGCGTGAGACGACCGGCCCGCTTGGCGGTGTCGTCACCCAGCCAGTAGGCGACGACTCCGTGGCTCACCTCGTGGAGAATCACCGCGACGACGAGACAGCCGAAGAAGATGACCGCTTCTCGAAGCGGAGGCACCGGTCAGCGCGACTTCGAGGCGCACACGATGCACAGCCGCGCGTCGGGCATCGCCTCCAGGCGAGCCTCGGCGATCGGCTGACCGCACCCCTCACACTCCCCGTAGCCGCCGGTCTCCAGCTTCTTCAACGCTTCCTTGATCTCACTCAACCGGTCCGCGAGGCTGACGGCCAACGCCTCCATCTCACCTCGCTCCGCCGTCACCTGACTCGAATCGGCGAACCCGCCGTCGAAGGTCAGGTTCCCGTCCGGCCCGTGTCCCAGCTCGCGGAGTTGATCCTGGAGGCGTTCGCGCTCCTCCTGGAGCTGGGCGCGCACCACCGTGTGAGACGCGTCAGCCATGCCGTCATCGTACCGCCCCCCTCGGTGATTCTCCCCGGGCGCGGGGATGCGCGGCGTCATATACGGCCCGGAGCCGCTCCGCCGACACCTTCGTGTACACCTGCGTCGTGGACACGCTGGCGTGGCCCAGGAGCTCCTGCACCACCCTTATGTCGGCACCCCGATCCACCATGTGCGTCGCACACGAGTGGCGCAGCACATGGGGGTACACCTGGTCGCCGAGCCCGGCCCGCCGACCCGCGGCCCGAACCAGCCCCCACGCCCCTTGGCGGGTGAGCCGGCCCCCGCGGGCGTTCAAGAAGATCGCCTCGCCCGCCCGCGTCCCGGACCGTCCCGGCCGGGCGAGCACGGTCCGACCCCGCGCCAGGTAGGCGCGCACCGCGGCCCGGGCGGGACCACCGAGGGGGACCACCCGCTCCTTGCCGCCCTTCCCGTAGACCCGCAGCAACCCGGTGTCGTCATCGAGGTCGCGCCGGTCGAGACCGACCAGCTCGGTGATGCGCAACCCGCCGGCGTAGAGCACCTCGAGGATCGCCCGGTCCCGCAGCCCCGTCGGGCTCTCCGCGGACGCCGCGGCCAGCAGCGCCTCGACGTCCGCCTCGGAGAGAGGCTTGGGGATCCCCGCCGCGACCCGCGGGCCGATGAGGTCCTCGGTCGGATCGACGCCCGCGAGAGCCTCGTCGACACAGAACCGATGGAACGACCGCACCGCGACCAGCGCCCGCGCCACCGACGCGGCCACGTACCGGAGCTTCCCGTCGTCGTCGGTGGCCGTCCGCAACTGCGTCGCGTACCCGGCGACCATCGCCGCGGTGACACCACCCGGCTCGGTGACACCCTGGTCGCGCAGGGCCCGCTCGTAGGCGCGCAGGTCCCGCCGGTACGACAGCAACGTGTTCGGACGCAACCCCCGCTCCACCGCGAGGTAGCTGGCGTGCTCGGCGAGCGCGTCGGCCAGCGCGTCCGGCGCCGGCTCGTCGGCCACGACTCACCCGCCCCCGGCGCGGTCGCGTTCGAGCAGCCGCTGGGTGAGCAGCAGCCCGATGATGCTCTTGGCGTCGATGAGCTCACCCGCCGCGATCAGCTCCCCGGTCGCGGTCAACGGGACCCGCTCGATCGTCATCGCCTGCTCCTCGGCGGTGACCCCCCGCGGCCCGGGCAACGCCGACAGCTCGGTGGCGCAGAACAGATGCGTGTACTCGTCACAGAACCCGGGTGAGTTGTAGAACTCGGCGAGCTTGCGGAGCCGGCCCGGGGACTGGCCGATCTCCTCCTCGAGCTCCCGGGCCGCGGTCGCCTCGGGGGCCTCGCCGGCCACGTCGCGTTTGCCCGCCGGCACCTCGAGCAGCGCCCGGCCCGCGGCGGCGCGGAACTGACGCACCAGGATCGCGTCGTCGTCGACCAACGGGACCGCGACCACCGCGCCCGGGTGCCGGACCACCGACCGGCTGTACCGCTGCCCGTCAGGAGCTTCGACACCGAGCTCGACGAGCTCGAGGATCCCCGAGCGGCACCGCGACGTCGAGTCGACGACGCGGAAGCCGGTCACGGTGCGGCGACGGTCGCGGCAGCGATCGGGAGGTGCGGCGCCCGGCCCTCGGCCCGCTCCGACGCGGCGCGCACGAACGCCGCGAAGAGCGGATGAGGCCGGTCGGGTCGGCTCGTGAACTCCGGATGGGCCTGCGTCGACACAAAGAACGGGTGGGTGTCACGGCCGAGCTCGACGAACTCCACCAGACGCGAGTCCGGCGACGTCCCGCTGCACACCAGACCGGCCTCCTCGAGCCGGGCCCGGTACCGGTTGTTCACCTCGTACCGGTGACGGTGCCGCTCGTAGATGACCTCTTCGCCGTACGCGTCGTGGACGATCGACCCGGGACTCAGCCGAGCCGGGTAGATGCCGAGCCGCATCGTCCCACCGAGATCGACGATGTCACGTTGCTCGTCCATGAGGTCGATGACCGGATGCGGGGTGTGCGGGTCGAACTCGCTCGAATTGGCACCGGCGAGCCTGCAGGCGTCGCGCGCGAACTCGATCACCGCGCACTGCAACCCGAGACACAACCCGAGGTACGGGATCTGATGCTCCCGCGCGTACCCGGCGGCGGCGATCTTGCCCTCGATGCCGCGCACCCCGAACCCGCCGGGGATGACGATGCCGTCGAGCTCCCGCAGCCGTCCCTCGGCCAGGAGCCCTTCGGCGTCGTCGGACGCGATCCAGTCCAACTCGACCTTCGCCCCGCACGAGTACCCGCCGTGTCGGATCGCCTCCGCGACGGACAGGTACGCGTCGGGGAGGTTCACGTACTTGCCGACGATCCCGATCCGCACCGTCTGCTCCGCGCTCTCGATACGGCTCACCAGAGCCCGCCACGACGAGAGATCGGGCTCGTGATGGTCGAGTTGCAGGACCCGGCACACGTAGTCGTCGAGCCCCTCGTCGTGGAGGACGAGCGGGATCTCGTAGAGGTTCGAGGCGTCGATGGCCGAGACGATCCCCTCCTCGGGGACGTCGCAGAGCTGGGAGATCTTCTCCTTGAGCCGGATCGGGATCGGCCGGTCGGAGCGGCACACGATCGCGTCGGGCTGGATGCCCCGGCTGCGCAGCTCGGTGACCGAATGCTGGGTCGGCTTGGTCTTCTGCTCCCCCGACGGGCCGATGAACGGAACCAGCGTCACATGCACGTAGAAGACGTTGTCGCGCCCGACATCCTTGCGGAACTGTCGGATCGCCTCAAGAAACGGGAGGATCTCGATGTCACCGACGGTGCCCCCCACCTCGGTGATGACCACGTCGACGTCGTCGTCGGCGAGCCGCAGGATCCGGTCCTTGATCTCGTTGGTGATGTGCGGGATCACCTGCACGGTCTGACCCAGGTATGCGCCGCGTCGCTCCTTGGCCAGCACCTCCTGGTAGATCGACCCGGTCGTGGCGTTCGACTTCTTGGTCAACGGCACGTCCACGAACCGCTCGTAGTGACCGAGATCGAGGTCGGTCTCGCCCCCGTCTTCGGTGACGAACACCTCGCCGTGCTGGAACGGGTTCATCGTCCCGGGGTCGACGTTGATGTACGGGTCGAGCTTCTGGAGCGTGACCCGCAGCCCGCGGCTCTTAAGCAGCCGACCGAGCGAAGCGGCGGTGAGTCCTTTCCCGAGACTGGAAGCGACCCCACCGGTCACGAAGATGTGCTTCGCCACGGGCCCAAAACCTATCACGAGGTCGCGACAATCCTCGTGATCGCCCCGAACACCCGCGCCCGCCCGGCCGGCTCAGCCAGTGAGGTTGCGGGCCCCCCCGGCCCGTTCGATCAGCTCCGCGGCGTGACGTTGCGCGTGGGCAGAATCGACGAGTCCGGCCAGCATCCGCGACAGCTCCGCCACCCGGGCGTCGCCGTCCACGACGCTCGCCGCAGTGACGGTGCGCCCATGGATCTCGCGCTTGTCGACCACCACCTGGGTCTGGGCGTGCGCCGCGACCTGGGCCAGATGGGTCACGCAGAGCACCTGATGGCGCGACGCCAGGTCGGCGAGCAGCCGACCGACCGCGGTTCCGGCCTCACCGCCGATCCCCGCGTCGACCTCGTCGAACACCAGCGTCGGCGGCCCCTCGGTGAGGACCAGCCGCAACGCCAACATGGCGCGCGACAGCTCTCCCCCCGACGCGGCCCGGGCGACCGGCTTCGGCGGCTCTCCCGGGTTCGGGGCGAGGAGGAACGTGACCGCGTCGGCCCCGTCGTCGGTCAGGCCCGCCGGGGACACGTCGACCGTGAGGACCGCGTGGGGCATCGCCAGCTCCCGCAGATGCCGGGTCACCGCCTCACCCAGCGGGCCGGCGGCAGCCCGCCGGGCCGCGGACAACGCGGCCGCCCCCGCCTGCGCCGCGACGTCCGTGGTCCGCCGGTCGGCTTCCAGCTCTCCCGCCCGCACCTCGTATCCCTCGAGCTCTGCGACCCGACGGCGCGTCGCCTCTCCGAACGCCACCACCTCGCCGAGCGTGTCGCCGTACTTGCGCTGCAGCTCCCGCAGCGCTCGCCGCCGCCCCCGGATCTCGTCGAGGCGGCCCGGGTCGTCCGGGATCCCCTCCGACGCCAGGCGCAGCTCGCGTTCGACCTCGCCGACTTCAGCCTGGGCCCCCCGAAGCCGTTCGACCAGCTCCCGGAACGGAGCCCGGTCCTCGAGCGCCCCGATGGCCTCCCCGAGAGCTTCCAACCCTGGCCCCTCGAGCGCCCGGTACGCGACCCCGAGCGCCTCGCGGTGCGACGCGGCGTCGGCGAGCAGCGCCTCCTCGGCCTCCAGGGTGACGTCCTCCCCGGGGTCTTGCACCCCGGCGGCGTCGATCTCCTCGATCTGGAACCGCAACAAGTCGAGTTCTCGGGCCCGGGCCCGCTCGTCACCCCCCAACCCGGCGAGCTCCTCACCGAGCACGCGACTCTCGGCGCGCGCCGACCGCAGCGCGGCGAGCGCCACCACAGCCGCGTCCCCCGCGAACCGGTCTAACGCGTCGCGCTGCGCCGCTGGCGCGAACAGCCGCTGGTGCGCATGTTGGGCGTGCAGCTCGGCGAGCTCACCACCCACGCTCGCCAGCTCCCCCACGGTCGCTAGCCGACCGTCGAGGTACGCCCGGGTCCGCCCGTCAGCCGGCAACACCCGCGCCAAGACGTGCTCGGCGCCGTCCGCGTCCTCGAACCGGCCCTCCACCCGGGCCTCCGTCGCGCCCCGCCGCACCAGCGACGCGTCGGCGCGGCCCCCGAGCAGCAAATCCAACGCCTCGACGAGCAGGGTCTTGCCCGCGCCCGTCTCGCCGGTGATCGCGGTCAGTCCCGGACCGAGCAGCAACGTGAGGTCATCGACGATCCCGAGATCGCTCACGTGCAGCTCCCGAAGCGTCGACGTCACCGGTCCGCCAAGCCGAACTTCGCCTTCAACAGCTGATGGAAGTCCCGGGTCCCGAACGTCACGATCCGCGCCGGCTTCGGACCTCCCGTGCACGTCACCGTGTCCCCCAAGTCGACGACGCCGAGCTCGACCCCGTCGAGCGTCAACAGCACCCCTCGCGGCTCGTCCACCGTGAACCGCAGCTCCTCATCGGCATCCAGGACCAGCGACCGGTCAAACAGCATGTGCGGCGACACCGGGGTCAACACCACGCACCGGTGACGCGGCGACACAATCGGCCCCCGCGCCGAGAACGAGTACGCCGTCGAGCCCGTCGGTGTCGCCACGATCACCCCATCCGCGGCGTAGGTGGTGAAGAACGTTCCGTTGATCGCGACCGCCAAACGCACCAGCCGGCTGCTGCGACCCTTGTCGAGCACCGCCTCGTTCAACGCCCACCACCGACCATCGGCCGGTCCCCGCGAGCTCACCGTCACCTCGAGCACCATGCGCTCATCGACCGCGTAGTCACCGGTCAGCAGCTGCTCGAGCGCCCGGTCCAGACCATCGGGCTCGACCTCGGTCAGGTAGCCGAGCTGCCCGACGTTCACGCCGAGCACCGCCGCGCCGGACTCGTACACCATGTCGACCGTGCGCAGCATCGTCCCGTCACCACCGAGCGAGATCGCCAGATCCAACCCCCGGGCGAACTCGTCCGCGGGGACAGCCAGCGACGCCAGACCCGCCGGCTCGGCCACGTCCACGGGGACCCGCACCGACAGCCCCCGTGCCTGGAACCACTCGGCGGCGTTTCGAGCCAGCTCGTGCGCCACCGGACGGTCACGGTGCGGGACCAGCCCCACCTGTTGCAACGTGGAGCTCACCGGGTCTCCCCCGCCAGCGCTGCCACCCGGGCTGCCTCCCACGCCGAACCGCCCCGGCGAACCTGGAGCAAGAACTCCCGGTTCCCGTCAGCCCCGAGTAACGGCGACGGGATCGCGTCCACCACCGGCAGCCCCAGCTCCCGCAACCCGACCGCCAGCCGGCGAAGCACCTCCGCATGGACTTGCGGGTCGCGCACCACCCCGCCCTTCCCGACCGCGCCGCGACCCGCCTCGAACTGCGGCTTGGCGAGCAACACCAGGTCGGCGTCCGGGGTCGTGACCCCGACGAGGGCCGGCCCCACCGTCAACAACGAGATGAACGACACATCGACCACCGCCAGCGGCACCGGTCCACCGAGATGCGCCGCGCCGAGACCCCGCACATTCGTCGAGTCCAGGAGCGTCACCCGCTCATCGGTGCGCAACGC
>DAIPLE010000316.1:0-1883 GCA_036769425.1 Actinomycetota bacterium | reverse complement strand
ACCCCAGCCCGGCGACGAAGACCTGATCGATCTTCACCGAGTCGATCGGGAACTGCTTGAGATGGACCAGCGGCGAGTATCCGGTCCCGAAGTCGTCAAGGGTCAGCTGGACCCCAAGCTCGTGCAGCTCGTTGAACAAGCCGCGGGCGGCTTCCACGTCTTGGAACAGGAGGCGCTCGGTGATCTCGAACGACAGCAGCGACGGCTCGAGATCTGAGTCCAAGACGGTCTTGGCGATGGTCGTCGCCAGGTGCGGATCAGAGAGCTCGGCCGCGGACACGTTGACACTCGTGACGAGGCGGCCCCATTCCGGGTGCTCCTGGTGCCATCGCGCCGCGGTGCGGCACACCTCGGCCCGGATCCACTCCCCGATGGGGCGCATGAGGCCCGAATCCTCGGCCACGCCGAGGAAGTCGGTCGGGGTGAGCAACCCTCGAGTCGGATGATCCCAGCGCAGCAGCGACTCGAAGCCCGTCACCGCTCCGGTCTGCAGCGACACGATCGGCTGGTAGTAGACGAGCAGCCCGCCGTGCTCGAGCGCGTGCCGCAGCTCGCGTTCGGTGTCGAGCCGGGCGACGACGTCCTCGCGGAGCTGCGCGTCGAACAGTTCGGCCCGGTCACGGCCCTTCTCCTTCGCCCGGTACATGGCGGCGTCGGCGTCGCGAAGGAGCGCCTCCGGGGGCCGGCCGTCGGCGACCGCGATCCCGATGCTCGCGGTGACGACGGTCTCGAGCCCATCGAGGTCGAGCGGCTCGCGCGTCACGGCCAGAAGCCGTTCAGCGAGCGCGTGGGCCTCCTCGACCCCGTCGAGCTGCTCGCACACGATGACGAACTCGTCGCCGCCGAACCGGGTCACGAGATCGCCGGGACGCAACGCCTCCTGGAGGCGCCGACCCATCTCGACGAGGAGCCGGTCGCCGGCGTCATGACCCACGCTGTCGTTGAGCACCTTGAACCGGTCGAGGTCGAGGAAGAGCACCGCGACATCGGGCCCGCCCTGGCGTCCGTGCCGATCGATCCGCCGCAGCCGTTCGAGGGCCTGCTCCCGGTTGGGGAGACCGGTGAGTGTGTCGTGCAATGCCTGATGGGAGAGGCGGGTCTGGCTCCGGTCGCGTTCGACGGCGATGGCGGTGAGACTCCCGGCCGTGTCGAGGAGGCGCTGGTCGCTCGGCTCCGGGTCGGCCACGTCTGGTCGCAGGACGATGACCGCGCCGAGATGCTTGCGACTGCCGCCGGCGGCGTCGACGATCGGTTTGCCCCACCAGGAACGGAATCCGTGTTCGACCAGGGTGGTGGCCGCCTGGCCCGGACCCGCGGGCCAGATGTCGGTGCGGGCGACGGCATCGGAGATCCCGTCGCGGTCGGCGGGCACCGCGAACCCTTCGAGCGCCGCGACGCAGGCCGCCGGGACGTTCGGCGCCGCGGCGACGTGCAGGACGAGTGCCTCGGGCTCGACGGTCGTCAACGCGGCGCGCCCGTCGGGGATCAAGGTGTCCACGAGCCGGGCGATGGCGCCGAGGGACGTCGGGAGCGGCGCCCCTCGGGCGATGGCCTCGAGGATCCGGGACTGCTCCGCGGCGATGAGCTCGGCTCCACGCCGATGCGTGATGTCGCGGGCGTTGACGAGTACCCCGTCGATCGCCGGGTCGTGGGTGAGCAACATCGCCACCGATTCGATCCAGCGCCATGAACCGTCTCGATGCCGGATCCGATGCTCGATCGGTGCCGGGATCCCGGTGACGAGCTGATCCGCGAAGCAGCGGGCGACCTCCTCGAGCTCGTCGGGGTCGAGCAGCTCGACCGCCGGGGTCCCGATCAACTCGGCCGGGTCGTAGCCGAGCGTCCGCTCGTGGGACGGGCTCGCGAACACGAACCGGCCTTCG
>DAIPLE010000315.1:0-1886 GCA_036769425.1 Actinomycetota bacterium | reverse complement strand
AAGGTGGGGATGGCACAGAAGCGACAGGCCCGATCGCAGCCTTCGGCGATCTTGACGTACGCCCACGGCGCGGCCGGCGCGGCGCGGGGTAGCTCCAGGAGGTCGCGGACCCCTCGGGGGGTGCGGCGGGGAGCGTCGACGAGCACCGAGGCGAGGTCGCCTTCACCGGCGAAGCCGACGACGGCGTCCACCTCGGGGAGTGACGCGGCGAGCTCGGGACCGGCCCGTTCGGCGAGACAGCCGGTGACGACGAGTCGGGCGCCGGGACGCCGGATGTCGGCGAGGCTGAGGATGGTCTCGATCGATTCGCGGCGGGCGGCGTCAATGAACGCGCAGGTGTTGACGACGACGAGGTCGGCATGGTCGGGCCCGTCGGCGGCTTCGAGGCCGTCGGCGAGCAGCGACGCGGTCACCTTGTCGGAATCGACGGCGTTTTTGGGGCAGCCGAGGGTTTCGACCCAGAAACGGTCAGGCACGACGGTCGATGCTACCGGTGCGCGACACTGCGGTCGGTGGCTGCGAGTGACGGCGAGGAAACGACGGGCGCCGCCCGACCGGTCGCGGATCGCGCCGCGCTCGTCGCGTTGGGTTCTTGGCCGCGGGTCACCGCGCAGATCCTGCGGGCTCGCCTCGAGACGGCGGGGATCGACGTGCTGGCCGAGTCGATGGGTGCGTCGTCGTTGGTGGCGTTGGCGGTCGGGGCTGATCGCCTGGACTTCGCGCGTGCGGTGGTGAACGAGATCGAGGTGGACGACGAGGTGCCGGACACCTCACCGTTCGCGTACGTCACCCGCATCGAGGAGCACCTGTGGGCCGTCGGGGAGCTCCTCGAGGAGCTGCGGGCCCGGCTGGAGGAGCGCGACGTTCGAGGCGAGCTGCCGTAACCGTCGCGGAACCAATCGGGCACTGGCGCCGCGTTCCGAACCCACGGGGGGTCAGGCGGCGCCGTTGACGCGCCGCAGCGCAGCTTCGACGAGGAGGACGAGGGTCTCTTGGACGTGGCTGCGGCGGCGGGCGTCGCACAGCACGACGGGGACATTGGCGGGGACTGAGAGCGCCTCTCGTAGCTCGCGGGGGTGATGGGTGGCGACCCCGTCGAAGAGGTTGACGGCGACGACGAACGGCACCCCGAGATGCTCGAAGTAGTCGACCGCGGGGAAGCAGTCGTCGAGGCGGCGGGTGTCGACGAGGACGACGCCGCCGACGGCGCCGCGGACCAGCTCGTCCCACAGGAACCAGAAGCGGTCCTGCCCGGGGGTGCCGAACAGGTAGAGGACCATCGTCGGGTCGATGGTGATGCGCCCGAAGTCCATGGCGACGGTCGTGCCTCGCTTGGTGTCGGCGAGCGGTCCGGCATGGTCGAGGCCGAGGCTCTCGACGGTCATCTCGGCTTCGGTGCGCAACGGTTCGATCTCCGAGATGGCGCCGACGAAGGTGGTCTTGCCGACCGCGAACCCGCCGGCGACGACGATCTTCATCGACACTGGGGCGTGCCACGGACGCGTCGGGGACTCAAAGCGCGCGGATGCCATCGAGCAGCTTCTCGAGGAGCGCGACGTCGGTGGCGACGCCGGGAGGGGTGGGGGGATCGACGGTGACGGTGCCGGCGGCGGCGAGGTCGCCGACGAGGACCCGGACGACGCCGACGGGGAGGGTGAGGCGGCCGGTGAGCTCTGCGAGGGAGGCAGGGGTGTGGCAGAGCTCCACGATGCGGGCGGCTTCGGGGGTGTCGGGACGCGGGGGCCCACTGACCGCGGTGATGGTGGTGCGGATGGTGGTGTCGAGGGCCAGGGTCGGTCCGGCGGGTCGGGTGCGACCGCCGGTGAGGACGTAGGGGCGGACCACTCGGGGGAAGC
This sequence comes from Actinomycetota bacterium, assembly GCA_036769425.1. Classification (GTDB taxonomy): domain Bacteria; phylum Actinomycetota; class Acidimicrobiia; order IMCC26256; family PALSA-555; genus PALSA-555. The sequence continues at coordinate 30 of DAIPLE010000315.1, read as the reverse complement.
GAGGCTCGGGGCCACCGATGCTCATCGGGT
>DAIPLE010000016.1:0-17648 GCA_036769425.1 Actinomycetota bacterium | reverse complement strand
ACTTGCGGGAGAAGGCGCGACTCGCACCTCGATTGGCGGCGCTCAACGCCGCGCGAGCCGCGGCGCACGCGGCGATCCCCTCGACCCGAAGTAACTCGGGGTTCTTCGGAGTGGTGGTGTTTGTCCAGGCCGACGGGACATCGCGCGGCACGATGAGCCCTGCCTTCAGGATCGCCCCGGTGGGCGGGCCGGCACGCCCGGCCGCCACCGCGCTGGAGGACCCGGCCACGACCATCAGCGCGGCCAGTACCGCCGAACCGACGCGGAGCATCGACAGCTGCCTCTTCCGAACGACGTCGGCGACCAGCACGATCCGGGACACTATGGCGTGCGGTGTTCCGGGCGCGACGTCGCCGGGGGCGGACCGGGTTGCTGCGTTTCGGTTCGACGGGGTCCCCGCGGGAGTCCTCGGAGCGATGAAACGGGAGCGGCGCGGTGAGACCGACCACCCCATGCCCGCTTACGCTTCATCTCATGAGTGCTGACCCCCAGGACCCAGGTCCGCGCCCGTTGCCCCGGCGGTCCGGCGTCGAGCAAGCCGGCCGCGGCTTCGTGCTGGTCTTCGTCGGGGCGCTGATGTTCTTTGCGTTCGTGATCGGCTCAGAACTTCTGGGCTCGGTGGGTCAGGCAGCATTTGCGTTCGTCTTCGCCAGCGGCGCGTTGGTCTATCTGTGGCTCCGCCTCGATGGTGAGACGCGGCGTCGGTTCAGGCTGGAAGCCCGCAATTGGGTTCGACCGTCGTCCCGAGGCTGAGCCCCCGTTCGCCCCGACGAGGCGACCTCCGTTCCCAGAATTCGACGGCTCGTCCGAGCGGGGTCCGTCGAGGGCGCGAGGAACGTCGACGCGGTTGAATAGGCGCCGCCAGTCCCGGACGGGGCTGTCAGGAGGTCGGGCGTGACGGCGACGGCGACGAAAGCGGCACAGGTCCGTGAGCACGTCGGTCACCCGATCATCGACGCCGACGGTCACTTCGTCGAGATCGGACCCATTCTCCAAGACGAGCTGCTGGCGTCACTCGAGGAGTTCGGCGGCGCGGGATTGCGTGACCGGTTCCTCGCAAGTCGGACGGCTCCCACCGACACGGCTTCGAACCTCGCCGACCGGGCGGACCCCTCCGTTCGGGAGCAGTGGCGGGCCATGCCGTCATGGTGGGGTTGGCCGACGCACGACGCCCGAGACCGCGCGACCGCGCACCTCCCCGCGCTGTTGTACGAGCGGCTCGACGAGCTGGGGATCGACTTCACGATCCTGTACCCGTCGATGAGCCTGGCGTTCTTCGAAGAAACCGACGAAGAGCTCTCGTCCGCGCTGTGTCGCGCCGTGAACCGTTTCCACGCCCGCGTCTTCGAGCCGTACCGTGACCGATGCACGGTCGGGGCCCTCGTGCCGATGAACACACCGCAACAAGCAGTCATCGAGCTCGAATTCGCGGTGCGCGAGCTCGGGATGAAATCGGCTCTGATCGCCGGCTACGCGCGACGACCCGTCGGGCAAGACGCCTACCGACTCGACATGTTCGGGCTCGACAGCCAGTACGACTACGACCCGTTCTGGTCCGCGTGTGTCGAGCTGGGTGTCGCGCCCGTGGTTCACAGCGCCCTTCAGCATCACCGTGTGACCCGTTCGATCTCCAACTACGTCTACAACCACATCAACGGTCTCGCCGCAGCCCACGAATCCCTGTGCAAGTCGTTGTTCCTGGCCGGAGTGACGCGCCGATTCCCGGCGCTGCGGGTCGGGTTCCTCGAGGGAGGGGTGGCGTGGGCGTGCAGCCTGTTCGCGGGGCTCGTGGGTCACTGGGAGAAGCGAAACGGTGACGCGATCTCGGGTCTCGACCCGGACTTGCTCGACGTCGACGAGCTCCTCCGCTACTTCGGCGACTACGGCGACCCGAGCGTCGTCGGACGCCTGGACGACCTGCGGCGCTACTACGGGCGTCCCGCGGCGCGTCCAGAGGTCCTCGACGAGTTCGCGGCGTGTGAGATCCACGAAGCCGACGACCTGCGCCGCCTGTTCGAGCAGCATTTCTATTTTGGCTGTGAGGCCGACGACCCGCTGTTGGTGTGGGCGTTTCGGGATGACATCAATCCGCTCGGGGCGCGACTGCGGCCGGTGCTGGGATCCGACATCTCCCACTGGGACGTCCCGGACATGACCGAACCGATCGCCGAGGCGTTCGAACTCGTCGAACGGGGCCTGCTGACCGAGAGCCAGTTCCGAGAGCTCACGTTCCTGAACCCGGTCCGGCTTCACGGCGCCGCCAACGCCGCGTTCTTTGCCGGCACGGTCTGCGAGACCGCTGCCGCGGACGCGCTCCGCGCCGAGCCGGCCTGAAGCGTCCGGCGAGGAGGTCCGATGGACAAGTCCACCGCTCGGCCACTGCGATCGGTGCTGTTCGTGCCCGGCGACCAGGTCGACCAGGTCGACCAGGCACTGCGCTCTGGTGCCGACTCGATCGTGGTCGACCTCGAGGAGCCCCGCACGCCGTTCCCCGAGGCGGCACGCCACACCGCCCGGGCGGGGGTTCGCGCCTTCTTCGACGGCCTGGCCCGGGGCGCTGAGCGCCCGGTCCTCTTTGCTCGGGTTCAACCGCCCTCGTCGGGTCAAACGCTCAAGGACTTGCGCGCCGTGATGGGAACCGCCCTGGCCGGCGTCTTGGTCCCGAAGGTGCAAGGGCCCGAAGACATCCATGCGATGCACGCTCTCCTGCACTGCATGGAGGTGGAGCTCGATCTCCCGGTCGGGTCCACCGCGATCTATCCGATCCTCGAGACGGCGCAGGCCCTCCGTCAGGCCTACGACATCGGCGTCGCGTCTCCCCGGGTCTCGTACCTGGGCGGAGCGGTGTCCCGATTCGGAGACATCCATCAGGCGCTCGGCTATCGCTGGACCCCCGAGGGTCGGGAGACGCTGTTCCTCCGTTCGAAGGTGCTGGTCGACGCGCGCGCCGCTGGGATTCGCTATCCCGTGAGCGGGATGTGGGGTGGCGCTCGCGGCGACGTCGATGGTCTCCGCGCGTGGGCGGAGCAGCTGCGCGACCTCGGCTACTACGGAATGATGCTCGGAGACCCGGTGCACATCCCGATCGTGCACGAGGTGTTCACGCCGGCTGCGGCCGACATCAAGTATTGGCAGGATCTCGACCGCCTGGCTCGGGACGCCGAGGCCTCGGGCGAAGGACCGATCACCTACGGCGACGCGGGGCAGGGCGAGGGCCATGTCGTGCACATCGCGCACGTCGGTTCTGCTCGACTCAACCTGCAGTGGGCACGCGATCTCGGCATCGTCACGTAACACGCGGCTTCTCGGGAACGCGCGATGCGTGGCGCGTGGCCGGTTTGTGCACCCCGGTGACCGCGCCGTCGGCGTCGAGGGTCAGGTGGCGCGGCCACCGGGAGCTGGGGCAGCATCCCGCAACCGCCCTGTGACGGGGCTGAGAGGTCACTCGAGTCGCGGCGCGCCTGCTCGCCCGGCGATGCCTGGTCGGTGTCTCGACCTGCTCACCGATCCCTCGGGCTGTGGTCGCGCGATATGAGTCCCGGTTCCGCGTGGAAGGCTTCGGTGGTGGACCAACTTGGTGTGGCGCCTCCCGCGGACCGTGTCCGACGGCGCGGCCGGTTGAGCGCTCAGGAGCTGGCCGAGGCGGTCGTCTTGGGCGATCTGACGTTGGCTCTGTGTCTCGTCGGGCATCTGGTCCCGTTGGCGTCGGGTTTGTTCGCTGCTGCCGTGGTCCCGATGGCTGCGGTCGCCGCCCGCCATCGCGTCCGGGCGGTGCTGGCGGGCGGGATCGCGGCGTCGGTCGTCGCGTTCCTCGTGGCCGGCACCGGGCTCGTGGTTTCGGTCGCCGGCTGCACGGTGCTCGGCGCGGTGGTCGGCTGGGCCACCCGGCGGGCGTGGGGCATCGGACGCACCGTGCTGGTCGGGGTGGTCGTGTTGTGGCCACCGGCTGCCTCTGCGGCCATCGGAGCCCTGTACCTCCTGAGCGATCTGCGACGACTCACCCTGGCGCAGGTCACCAACTCGTGGCGGGGCACCAGCCGAACCCTGCGTGACCTGGGAGTGAACTGGGTTGCCCACGTCGGGGACGAGGTGGTCCGTTGGGCGGTCCGCGACTGGTGGGCCACCCTTCCGATCGCGGTGCTCGGCGCCATCGCCGGGAGCGTGGCGTTGGCGTGGCTCATCGCGCGCCCGACCCTTCGCCGGGTGCAGGCCGCGATCACCGACGCGGACCGGATCGCAGCTCCCAGCGACGAAGGTTCGCCCGCGCCGGTCCCCCTGCGGCTCCACGACGTCGGGTACCGATATGAGCGCTCCGAGACGTTGGCGCTCGACGGCGTCTCGCTTGAGATCCGGCCGGGCGAGTTCGTGACCGTGATCGGACCGAACGGCTCGGGCAAATCGACCCTGGCTCGCATTCTGGTGGGGCGGCGGCCCACTTCCGGCACGGTGGCACGCCCGGGCGCGGTCGCGCTCGGGCATCGTCACGGAAGCGCGATCGTGTTCCAACGGCCCGAAGCCCAGGTGCTCGGGGTCCGGGTGCGCGACGACATCGTGTGGGGCCTTCCCGCCGACGCGCCAGTGGACATCGACGCGATCCTCGAACGCGTCGGTCTCGACGGGCTCGCTGACCGGGAGACCTCCACGCTCTCCGGTGGCGAGCTGCAACGGCTCGCGGTGGGCGCCGCGCTCGCGCGTGAACCTCAGCTGCTCGTCTCTGATGAATCGACGTCGATGGTCGACCCTGCCGGGCGACACAAGCTGGTCGCGTTGCTGCGCCAGACCTCAGCCGAGGACGGCGTCGCGGTCGTGCATGTGACGCATCGGCGCGCTGAGTCCGACGTCGCCGACCGGGTCCTCGCGCTCGAGGCCGGTCGTCCCGTCCCGGTGCCCGTGCTCGCACCTCCGCCTGAACCGCTCCCAGTGGGGCCTGCGCCGTTGCCGGCACCGACCGGAGGCAGCGTCATCCAGCTGCGCTCGGCGGGGCACGTCTACGGCTGGGGAACACCGTGGGCAACCCGAGCGCTCGAGGGCATCGACCTGGAGCTCGAATCCGGCGAGGGACTGCTGGTCCTCGGGCACAACGGTTCGGGGAAGTCGACGCTGGCGTGGATCCTCGCCGGGCTGCTCCAACCGTCTGAAGGCAGCGCCACCCTGAATGGCGAGCCCATCGATCACGCGGTCGGGCGGGTGGGTCTGGCCTTCCAGCACGCCCGGCTGCAGCTGCTGCGATCAACCGTCGCGAATGACATCGCCGCGGCGTCGGGCGCTGGTCTCGAGGTCGTCCCCACCGCGCTGGCGTCTGTCGGTCTCGACCCCGCGATTTTTGCCAACCGGCGAGTCGACGAGTTGAGCGGCGGTGAGATTCGCCGAGCGGCGCTCGCGGGCATCCTGGCCCGTCATCCCGGCGTGATCGTGCTCGACGAGCCGTTCGCGGGCCTCGACCAGGCCGGGCGGCTCTCACTCGGAAGACTGCTTCTCCGATTGCGCCACAACTCGGGCGTCACCGTTGTGATCGTCTCGCACGGCGACGACATGCCGAACGGGCTCATCAACCGCGTGGTCGAACTCGAGCGCGGCCGTGTCAGAGGGGATGCGCCCGTTCCCGGCCTCCCCGTCGCGCCCGGCGGTCGCCGATGAAGCCTGCTGCTGGCTTTGAGCGGGCCGACGCCCCCAGCGGTCGCCCGCGCCGCAAACCCGAGTTGGTCATCCTCCGGTTGCTCCCCGGAACGTCTCCGCTGCATCGGCTGTGGGCGGGAACGAAGTTGCTGATCGTCATGCTGCTCGCGGTGCTGGTGTCGGTGCAGCCCACGTGGCCGACCCTCCTGGCCGTCACCGTCGTGATCGGCGCGGGTCTCATCGTTGCTCGGGTCCCGCTCGGCGCCTTCCCGCGGCTTCCGCGGTGGTTCTGGGTCCTGTTCGCCGTCGGTGGCCTCTTGACGCTCCGGTCGGGTACGCCTCCCGTGGAACGGGTCGGCGGGTTCGAGCTCAGTCTCGGCGGCGTTGAGGAATGGGCGCTCTTCGCGGCATTGGGGATCGTGCTCATCGTCGCGGCGTTGCTCGTCGCCTGGACGACACCGCTCGGTGAGGTGGCCCCGGCCTTGGGTCGACTCGCCACGCCACTGCGATGGCTGCGCCTCCCAGTCGATGAGTGGGTGGTCGCGGTGGGCCTGGCCATCCGTTGCCTGCCGCTCCTCCTCGACGAGATCCGCACCCTGGTGGCGGTCCGTCGACTCCGACGTCGCCCGGCTCCGGCATCGCGCGTCTCGTTACGGCACGCGTTCGCCCACACGGCGCGTGAGGGACGTGACCTCTTGACCACCGCCATCGTGGTCGCCTTGCGTCGGGCCCGGGACCTCGCCGAGGCGATCGAGGCCCGCGGTGGTGTCGCGTGGACGCCGGGAAGCAAGGCGGGACCGGGGCCGGCCGATGTGCTGGCGTTCGCCATCGTCGCGGCCGTCGCTGCCGTCACCTTGATCGCGTGACCTCGAGCCGGCGTCACGGTCGGTACGTGCTGGGCCCGTGTCCGGCGTCGTAGCATCCCGGCCCATGGTCCGCGACGCGATGGCCGCCGCGGTCTACGAGGGCGGCGGGCGTATCGAGGTGCGGGAGCTCCCGGTCCCGTCGCTGGACCCGACCGGTGTCCTCGTGGAGGTCTCGCACTGCGGGATCTGCGGCACCGATCTGCACCTCGTGCTCGAGCAGTTCGCCCGGCCCGGTTCGGTGCTCGGCCACGAGTGGGCCGGCACCGTCGACGCGACCGGCGAGGCGGTCCGCGGCTGGGAGCCCGGCACCCGTGTGGTCTGGAACCCCCAGCCCGGCTGTGGGGAGTGTCGGGCCTGTCGGCGCGGCCGACCGTCGGTGTGTCTGCGGCGCGACCCGCCTAACTATCTCGACTTTCGGGGAGCGTTCTGCCAGTACGTCACCGTCGACGCCGCCCGCCTGCTCCAAGTCCCGGACACGTTGTCGACGCGCGCCGCGGCGCTCACCGAGCCGACCGCCATCGCGTTGCATACCGTCAACCTGTCGGGTGTCGGGGCCGAGGATCGCGTCCTCGTCACCGGTGGCGGACCGGTCGGCCTGCTCACGGTGGCGGTCCTGCGCACCCGCGGGGTCCGGGACATCACCGTGTCCGAACCGTCGCCGCCGCGGCGCGAGCGGGCGCTGGCCGTCGGCGCGAACCGAGTGCTGTCCCCCGACGAGCTGCCATCGGTTCCTATTGGCCGCATCGTGGATGACCCATACTCGTTCGCGTTTGAGTGCTCCGGGCACGCCAGCGCCGCCGAAGCGGCCCTGGACCAGTTGGACTACGCCGGCACCCTCGTCTTTGTCGGCACCGGAGGCACGCCGCCGCGCATCAACCACAATCGGATGATCGTGCTCGAGCTCACCGCGATGGGGGCCTACAACTACGACGCGGACGGATTTGCGCCCGCGTTGGAGCTGCTCGCCTCGGGAGCGCTCCCGCTCGACCTGCTCATCGAAGCCGACGACGTCCTCCTCGATGGTCTGCTCGACGCGATGCATCGACTCGCGGCCGGCGACCTCCCGGGCAAGGTCCTCGTCCGACCGGAGGTGTCCCGATGACCAAGCCCGCGGACCGTCCCCGCCTGAACCACGTCGCGCTCACCGTCGATCCCGCCATCCTCGACGAGCGGGGTCGGGCCGAGATCCTGGACTTCTACGGCGAGGTCTTCGGCTGGACCGAAGGCGACAACAGCGGCGAACAAGGCAACCCGCTGATCCTCTACACCGGCGTGTTCGCCGAGTTCGTGTACCTGCTCCCGGGCGAGCCGTTCCTCACCGCCCCGGCGCTCGACCACTTCGGGCTCCAAGTCTCGACGATCGACGAGCTCGAGAGCATCGTCGGGCGCGCCGAGGCGCGCCGTGACGGAGACGACCGGGTGCGGATCATCGACATCTCGGCCCGAACGACGCCCGGTCCGACCCACGACTACACGTTGACCAGTGCCTACATCGGGTTCGTGCTTCCCCTCATGGTCGAGTTGCAGCACATCGCCCGGGTCGAGCGCGCGGACGCCTGACCTCACGCGCCGCTCGGCGGTCAGCGAGACGGTTCGGTCGGGACGTCGAAATACTCCCGGTAACGCCGGGACTGCTCGAGGATCGAACCGGCGTCGAGTCCGGTGTCCGCAAACGAGTACCGGTGGGTGCCGTGCTTGTCCTGGGCGTTGTCGGCGAGGAACGCCCGCATCCGGGATTCGACGTCGGGCCTGAGCTCAGCGTCCCAGCGCGAATAGATCGCCCGGATGGTGTCGATCGGGTCGGCGAGAAACGCCTCGTAGTGCACGTCGATCACGCGGTGATTCGGGATGAGACCGGTCTCTCGCGCAGACACCGAACGGTCGAGGGCATCGAGAATCGGTGCGGCCCATTCTTCCGCCACCGCCGCGATAGAGACGCGGTCGCTGAACGTTCGGCGCACGGTGGCGAAGAGCGACGAGATCGACGGGATGACCCGCGTCGGGTCACGATGGGTCTGGATGAAGCGCGCGTCGGGATACTCGGCGAGCAGCGCCGGGAGGGCCCACAGGTGCGCACCCGACTTGAGGACCCATCGGTCCCCTCCGTGCCGCCATTGCAGGAGCTGGAGGAACCGCCGGTGCCAGCGGTAGGCCGGGGCCAGGTCGGCCTCGTTGGTCAGCCACCGCTGATAGGTGGGGAGCCGGTACTGACTCAAGAAGATCAGGCTCGCGAACTCGGCGCCGGTGATGCGGATGCACTCCTGGGCCAGCCGAGCTCCCGAGGGATGCATCGCCTTGAACTCGGGATGCGCTTGATTGGCCGCTTCGATCGTGGCCTCGACCTCGGCGATGCGGGGGTCAGTGTCATAGGTCGCCGTCTCCGGCGGCGGGCACGGCCGGTCCACCTCCCAGGTTCGTGGGACCCGGTTCGCGGGGTCCTGGGCGAGGAGGTCGTGGAGGATCGTGGTGCCGGTCCGACCCATGCCGATCATCACGATCGGGGGGGTGACCTCGGACTGGCCCATCTCGGGATGGCGGCGGTGCCAGTCCGTGACCTGGAGCCGGTTGGTCAAATAGCTGAGCAGGATCTCGGGTGTGATCGCGACGCCGACTTCGTTCAGGTCGGCCTCGTGTTCGAGGCCGTCGACGAGGCGATCCAGGCCGAGGCGGAAGGTGTCGCCGTCGAAGTCGTCCAGGCCGGCGCGCGCCCGGGCCGTGTCGATCAGCTGCTCGGTGCTGAGTCCCGCCAGCATCAGGCGTCCCGGCCCCTCATCGCGGGCCGTGAGGCCCAGGCGTCCCAAGACCCGCCGTCCTTCCGTCGGCGACCCAGGGTCGTTCGGTCGTGCGCCTCGATCTTCGCTCCGGCGTGCACCGTGCCCCCTTGTCGCCGCGGCATCGCGCCGGCACCGTAGGCGCCGGGCAGGGAACGCCGCTGGCACCCGCCGCCGTCGCCGGCCCCGGGCGCCTCGGCGAACCACTCGCCTTGGCCAACCCCAGGGCGACCACTAGCCTCCTACGCTCATGCTGGATCACATTCGCCGCTTTGGCCTCAGCATGCTCGCCACCATCATCCTTGTCGGGGTGGCGGGAGCCGGGCTCCAGCCGGCCACCGCGGACCCGATCAGCGACAAGCAGGCCCAAGCGAAGGCGATCCAGGACCAGATCGACGCCGCCAACCAGAAGATCGGCGCCCTCGGCGAGCAATACGACGGCGCCCAGCTCAAGCTCCAGCAAGCCGAGCAGGCCATCGCCGACGCCCAGACCCGCATCGAGGCGGCCCAGCACCAGCTCGACCTGATCCGGGGCCTGATCCGCGAGCGCGGCGCATCGGTCTACCGCCAGGCCGTCTCGGGCCAGTCGTTCGACGCGCTGGATCTCAAGGACGCCCAGGAGCTGCTGGTCCACCAGAAGTACGCCGCGGCGCAGGCCGCCCGCGACAACGCGCTGGTCGGGCGGCTCAACGACGCCAAGCAGACCCTCGCCAAGCAGAAGTCCGATGCGGAGACGGCCCGCACCGAGGCCGACGCGCAGCGCCAGCAGATCCAGAGCACCCAACAGAGCCTGCAGACCTTGAACGCCCAGCAGCAACAGACGCTCAACCAGGTCCAGGGCGAGTTGGTGGCACTGGTCCAACAGGAACAGCAGCGCCGTCAAGCGGCAGCTCTCAGCGCGGCCCAGTCTCGGTTCGGAGGGTCGGGCGGCAACGCCGGGGACTTCCCCAATCTCCCGCCTCCAGGCCCGGCCGCCGCGCAAGCGATCGCGTTCGCCCGAGCGCAGCTCGGCAAGCCGTACGTGTACGCCGCGGCGGGACCCGACTCGTATGACTGCTCCGGTCTCGTGATGGCGGCCTACGCCTCAGCCGGCGTCTATCTGCCCCACTACTCCGGCGCGCAGTACGACTCGCTGCCTCACATCTCGATGAACGCGATGTTGCCCGGCGACCTTCTCTACTGGGGTGACGGCGGCAGCGAGCACGTCGCGATCTACCTCGGTGACGGTCGCATCCTCGAGTCCGGCGGCACCGGCAACGACGTCCACATCGGTCCCATCTGGGGCCAGCCGTTCGGCGCCGCCCGGCCGGCCTGAACGATCCCGACTTCGGCTGGCGTCAGACGAGGCCGAGCCGTCGCAGCACCACCACCTTCAGCGGATCCATGAGCACCATGAAGCCGCCGGCGATGGCGAGGACGAGCAGCACGTAGGGCAGCGCGAGCGGCGTCATGAGCACACCGCCGACCGCGAGCGCGGAGACGACGACGACGTCGAAGCACGTCGCGGCGACCAACCAGTTCACGGGACGGCTCTTCCAGAAGTGGCCCCGTTCGCGGACCACGTACACGGTGGCCTGACCACTGAACACCAACATGACGAAGATGAGCGTCTGGGTCTGCTGAAGGCCGAGACCGAACACGCCTCGGGCGAGCCAGAGGTCGAGGAACGATTCGGCGAGGACGACGAGGGCGAGCACGAGCGACGCCGCGACCAACGCCCCGACCCTCCAACGCTCGGGTTGCGGAGACGGTCGGGCGCGGTCGACGGCCAGTGACATGGTGACGAAGTCGTTCGCCAGCAGCAACAGGACGATCAGCAGCGGGGTCGTCACGAACGACCGAGTCGTGATGAAACCGAGGGTCAGGAAGATCGCCACCTGCGCGGTCTTGATGATCTTGTTCAGCGTCCAGGTCATCATCCGCTGGTAGATGCGGCGACTCACCGTCACCGCCGCGACGATGTCCACGAGGCCCGGGTCGGTGAGAACCATGCTGGCCGAGGCCTTCGCCACGTCGACGGCGCTCTCGACGGCGATCCCCACCTCCGCTTGCTTGAGCGCAGGGGCGTCGTTGACGCCATCGCCGGTCATCCCCACGATCCGTCCGCTCTGCTGCAGGGATCGGACGAGGGTGAACTTGTCCTCGGGAAAGACGCTGGCGATAACCGAGCAACGCTCCGCGAGTCCAGGGTCGGCTCGCAGCTCGGCGCCGGTGCAGACCGTCGGATCGATGCCAACCTGGCGGGCGATCGACACCGCCGTGGCCGGCGTGTCACCGGTGAGCATCTTGACCTCGATCCCGAGGTCCCCCAGCTCGCGTACCAGTTGGGCCGAATCGGGTCGGGGCCGGTCAGCGAGGGCGACGAGGCCAGCGAGGGTGAGGGACCCGTCCCGGCCGACGGCCACCGCGAGCACGCGGGCGCCGGTTGCGGCCAGCCGGTCGAGGTCCTCGGACAACCCGGCTGGCGGGTCGTCACAGAGGGCGGCCACGACCTGAGGCATCCCCTTGACGACCCGCACCGGCCCCTCGGCGGTTTGGACCGTCGCCTCCGTCCGTTTGGTCAACGGGTCGAACGGTACGAAGTCGAGTCGCGTCCACGACCGCGCCCGGTCGGGTTCCTCTGATCTCGGTGCTCGTAGCAGCGCGAGGTCGATCGGATCCTGTCCGGCATCGTCCGATGCCATCGCCGCCAGGTCGAGCACCCGGCACCGGTCGTAGGGACGATAGGAGGCGACATCTTGGAGGGACAGCTGGTTGACGGTGAGCGTGCCCGTCTTGTCGGTGCAGAGCACGTCCATCGACGCGCTCTCTTGGATCGCCGAGAGCCGGGTCACGAGCACGCCATGCCCATGGTGTCGCTCGTCCTCTCCCCGACTGAGCTCCAGCGCGCCGACCGCCTGCGCCACGGTGAACGTCGTCGGCAGCGCGACCGGCACCGAGGCGATGAGGATGATCAGCGCGAACGGCGCGGTGTCGGACAGGCTCGCCCCGATGGCGCCGGCGAACGCGAACATCGTGACGACGAGTGCCACGTCGATCACGATGAGGTAACGGACGATCTGGAAGATGACGGTCTCGAGGTGCGTGACTGGACTGGCCGCTCGGACCAGGGCCGACGTGCGTCCGAAGTAGCTGGACGCTCCCGTCGCTCGCACCATCGCGGTGGCCTCACCGCGCGTGATCACCGTGGCGCCGAACGCGTGGTCGCCGACCGTCACGTCGACGGGAACCGACTCGCCGGTGAGCGACGACTGGTCGAGATTCAGATGCCCCTCGAGGAGATCCACGTCCGCGGGGACGATGTCGCCCACGCGCAGTCGGACCACGTCGCCCGGGACGAGGTCCCGAGCTGGCACCAGCCGCCACTGGGCGTCACGACGAACCCGGGCGTTCACCGCCAGCCGTCGTCGTAGCAGGGCGAGCGCGTCATCGGAGCGGGATTGCTGGAAGAAGCTGATCACCGAATTCAGGATCAGCAGCACCGTGATGATGAGCGCCTCGACGTCCTTGCCGAGCGCGACCGTGAGCACGATCGTCGCCTCCAGCATCCAGGGCAGGGGGCCCCAAAAGCGGGTCAGGAACCGGAGCCACGCCGCGTCGCGCTGCTCGACGACCTCGTTGGGTCCGACGTCAGCCAAACGCCGCGCCGCTTCCGCGCCGCTCAGGCCGTCCCCGTCCGCTCCCGCCCCCCACCCGAAGGAACTTCAGTTACCGTACTATTCATATACTGAAGTATATCGACTAGGATGGCCTCATGGTCAGGACGACGATCCAAGACCGGCGGGACCACCCCACGCGGCCGGCGCCTGACCCCGCCGAGGTCCTGACCGAAGTCGTGCCTCGTCTCTACCGGGTGCTCCGAGCGGCGCTGGACGAAGACCCGGCGTTGCCGTCGCTGGAGCAGCTCCGGGTGATGACCCGCATCGACGCCGGTGTTCAGAACCCCAGCGCCCTCGCGGCGGCCCGTCAGCTGCGGATGTCAGCCATCACGCCGCTCATCGACGCCCTCGAGGGCCGGGGCTGGGTGACTCGGGGACCCGATCCGAGCGACCGCCGCCGAGTCCGCCTCGCCCTCACCGCCACCGGACGCCGGGCGATGCGCGCCGCCCGAGGACAAGCCGGCACCCGCCTGCGCGACGTCCTGGGTCACGCCACCGACGGCGGCCTCGACATCGACGTCGGAATGGTCGCGGGGTGGCTCGACGACGCGGTGCGCCGCTACGACGACGAGCGCCTGGCGGTGAGAGCCGCGTCGGGCGACGCGGCGGCGTGACCGGTACGCCGGTCAGAGCCCGTACGGCCGATCGCCGGCGACCGTGGTGCGGTGCATCACCCGTCGATGACCGGTGTAGTCGGCCAACACCATGTGCTGCAGGCAGCGGTTGTCCCAGAATGCGACGTCACCGGGGGACCAGCGCCACCGACAGGTGAACTCGGGACGCACTGCGTGCGCGAAGAGCATGTCCAGGAGCGGCTTCGCTTCGTGTCCCATGAAACCCTCGAGCCCCACCGTGTACTGCGCGTTGACGTACAAGGCGAGACGGCCGGTCTCGGGGTGGCGCCGAACCACGGGGTGACGCTCGACCCGGTTGGCCTCGTCGCTGGTTCGCACCGTCATGCCGACGAACGCGTCGTGGATCGACTGCATCTTGGGTGAGTACGCGTTCGTCGCGCTGTGCAGTCCGACGGCGCTTGAGAGCATGGTCTGCATCTCGGTCGAGAGCGTCGAGTACGCGAGCTCCTGGTTCGCCCACAGCGTGTCGCCCCCGTACGGGGGCACCTCGAGTGCGTGAAGGATGGACGCGAACGGAGGCTCGGCGAGAAACGAGAAGTCGGAGTGCCACAGGCTCCCGAACGTGAAGCTCTGGCGCTCGGAGGCCTCCCGTACGACCGCGATCACCTCCGGGTGGTCCGGTGTCGGTTCGATGAACGGCACCGGGCTGAACGGTCCGAACCGTCGGCTGAAGGCGACCTGGCGCTCCGGGCTCAGTCGCTGCTCGCGTACGAAGACGACGTGATGATCCAGGACCGCCCGCCGGATCTCGGCAATGACCTCGTCGTCGAGCTCGCGGGCGAGGTCCACGCCGTCGAGGACGGCACCGCAGGCACCCGCGATCGGAGCGACCCGCAGGTGCTGATAGGAGCACCCGTTGGGCGCCGCCGGGATCGGAATGAGCGGCTCCGCGGTGATCGCCACGTCTCGAGCATACGGACTCATGGGGCCGCTTCGTTCGGGGTCGGCACCGGCACGCTCGCCGGCCGGTCCCGCCTCACGGCCCGGGCGGGACCTCGTCCTCGCGGTGGTGGCCTTCGCTGAGCTCCTCGAGCGCCGTGCGGTCGATCTGGTCCGCCGAGGCCACCGCCACCCGGCACTTCGTGACCCCGCACAGGGTGGCCGTCCGGAGTCCTCCCTCGAGCAGAGCCCGTTCGCCGAGAATCGCACCCGGACCGACCTCGGCGATGGGCTCGTCGTCGACGAGGATGTCGAGGAGCCCGTCCAGCAGCAGGTAGAGCTCGCGTCCGGGTGCCCCCTGTTCGGTGAGGGTCTCTCCGGCATCGACGGTTCGAATCACCGGCTTCGCGTCGCCGCGCATGATGGTCGCCGAGAGGCGCCGCTCGAGCGCGGTCTCGACCGCGGTGACGTAGGCCTTCGAGTCGTGGTCGCCCCATGGCGTGTGCTTCCCGAACGCGGTGCGGTACCACTCGTGGAAGTCGGCCAGGCCGGCCTTGGCGGCGAGCTGTCCCTGGTCGTCGTAGACCCAATGGCGGGGAAACGGGCTCGCGCCGACCATCTCGAACTCGGAGCGACCGTCGGATCGGATCGTGAGCGCCAGGGTGGTCCACACGTCGGGTGGCTTGAGCTGGAAGAACGGGGGGTGGCGCACGGTCCGCGGCGCGGGGAGCGGCGCCCGGCCGCCTGCGGTCTGCACGAACCGGACATGGGTGCCGTGGCGCTCCGGTTCGGCTTGACGGTCGGGCAGGGCCACCGGCTCGAAGCGGACGGTCTTCTTCGCGACGCTCACCATGGTCACACCCATGACGCCTCCGCCGCTGTAACCGGCGTCGACAATCCGACCTCCATCGACCTCGACCCAAGCCGAGAGCCGGTTGGCGAACCGGAACCGCGCCGCGCCGCGAAGCTCCTCGAGCTGGTCGAGGGAGGAGACGACGTCGGGAGGCGGCTCGTCGTAGTGGGTGATACCAACCTCGAAGGCCTGCTTGGGCAGGCCGGTTACCGCCTCGGACGGAATCCACGACAGGGAGAGGACCGACGATTCGATGCGCATGGGCGACTCTGCGTCTCGGTGTTCGAGGAGGCATCGTCTACCACAGCGGCGGGATCGTCACCGCCGACCGATCAGGCTGGCTGCACCGGAAGACCGAACACGACCACCTCGCCGCTTCGGCCCTTGACCGTGACGGTGTGCGGCTCGCCCCATTCGTACCGGTCGCCGAGGATCTCACGGGCCGTCGCGTTGACCAGGATCTCGGGAAGCCCGTCCCGAGCCGCCCGCCCCGAGAGGCGGAACGCGAGGTTGGTGGTGTCGCCGATCACCGCCGGTTGGGCGCGGGTCAGCGTGCTCACTGCGACTGGCCCCAGGACGATCGCCCATCCCATTTGGACCGGGCTCCCTTCGAGCGTCCGGATCGCCAGGCCCGGAGCTGTCTCCCGGACGTGGCGCTGAGCGGCCCGCACGAAGTCGGTGGCGTGAACCGCGGCGTCGTCGAGTGGGTCGGATTCCCATACCGCGAACAGCGCGTCCCCGGCGTAGGAGTTCAGGGTCCCCCCATACTCCATGAGCAATCGCCGAAGACCGTCCCAGAGGACGTCGAGCGAATCCAAGACGACCGAGCTGTCGGTGACTTCTGAGATCGTCGAGTATCCGACCAGGTCCCCGACGACCAACACCATGGAGGTCTGACTGACGTAGCGCGTCGTGCGGCGTCGGTCGGTCTGGCCGGCACTGAAGAACCGGTCAGACCGGAACTCGAGGAGGGTCTCGCCCACCTGGAGCTGGTCGCCCGGGCGGATCGGTATCGGCACCGCTCTTTCGATCCGAACCCCATTGACGCGGGTCCCGTTCGTGCTCATGTCGAGCACCACGGCCCGGTCCTCACCCAGATCGAGGCGGATCTCGAGGTGCTGGCGCGACACAGTGTCGTCGGCGAGCACGAGACGGTGCGCCTCGTCGATGCCGACGCACTCGCGCCCCACGCAGAGCCGGTCGGACACCGGCACCGTACGTTCCTCGGGTTTTCCGGGCTCGACGACGATCACCGCCGCAGCGGATACGGACATGGGGCACCTGTCTGACAGTGGGCCAGCGAGGCCCGGAGCACCCGGACCGGCACACACGCCGGGTGCCGAGACGCGAGCCTGTGGTGCGGAGCCTACGGTACGCACCGATGACTGTCCCCTCCCCGTTCGCGTCGCCGCCACGGAGCGAGGTTGCTCAGATCCGGCGAGGACCACTCGATGGCTGACGAGCCGAACACCAGCGGCGGAAGCGGCGCGACCAGGCGCACCCAATCACCGGAGCCGAGCCTGGTCGACGGCTATCTCGAACCACGCGAGGTGGGCCGCGGCGGGTTCGGGATCGTGTACCGAGCCTTGCAGGTCGAGTTCAACCGCACCGTCGCGCTGAAGGTGCTCACGAACGTCTCCGACGACCGCGGCGCTCGAGCCCGATTCGAACGCGAATGCCTGGCGATGGGCTCGCTCTCCGGTCATCCAAACATCGTCACGGTGTACGCGGCCGGCTACACCACCGACGGTCGTCCGTACATCGCGATGGAGTTCCTGCCGGGAGGGACCCTTGCCGAGCGGCTCGCCGGCCGCGGGATCTCGTGGTCGGAGGCAGCCAAGATCGGCATCAAGATCTGCGGCGCGCTCCAGCGGGCTCATGAGAGTGGCGTCTTGCACCGGGATGTGAAGCCCGAAAATGTGTTGGTCTCGGCTTACGATGAGCCCAAACTGGCCGATTTCGGGATCGCCCGCCTCCACGGTGGCTACGAGACCCGCAGTGGAATCGTCACGGCAACGTTCGCGCACGCCGCACCGGAGTTGCTGGAAGGCAAGCCACCGTCGGCGGCGTCGGACGTCTACTCCCTCGCCTCGACCCTCTACTCGCTGATCACGGGGCATCCACCGTTCGTGAGCGAAGACGAAGACACCCTGCCGGCGGTGATCGCTCGAATCGCCACGCAACCCCCACCCGACCTGCGTGACCGCGGAGTGCCGGACCCCATCTGCGCGGCGCTGGAGCACGCCCTCGCCAAAGACCCCGCGGCGCGCACCCCAACGGCCGGCGAGTTCGGTCACGAGCTCCAGGACGCGGTCCGACTCGCCGGCAAAGACCCGACGGACATGGTCGTCGCCGCACCCGGCGGCGAC
>DAIPLE010000133.1:0-6311 GCA_036769425.1 Actinomycetota bacterium | reverse complement strand
CTACGGGGCGTCCGACCGCGCGGCGCGGGTGCACTCGCGGTGGCGGGAGGCGGCTATTCGCCGGCGGATGTGCCCTCGGTGTTCCCGGATGTCGTGAGCGCCTCGTTGACTTCGTCGGACTCGTCGGCGAAGGCTCCGCCACGCCGTTTCGAGAACGCGATCGCACACATGAGCACGACGAGGGCCACCCCGGAGATCGTGAACCGGGCGGCGTCGTCGTTGCGGAGGCTGATGATCGCCGGGAGGAGCAGCAGCGACACGAGGTTCATGACCTTGATGAGCGGGTTGAGGGCCGGACCGGCGGTGTCTTTGAACGGGTCGCCCACCGTGTCGCCGATGACCGCGGCGGTGTGGGACTCAGAGCCTTTCCCGCCGTAGTGGCCGTCTTCGATGTACTTCTTGGCGTTGTCCCATGCGCCACCCGCGTTGGACAGGAAGACGGCCATGAGCTGGCCGGTGAGGATCACCGCGGCGAGGAACGCGCCGAGCGCCAGATAGCTGATTCCGAATCCGATGATCACCGGGCTGAGCACCGCGAGCAGCGCCGGGGTGGTCAGCTCGCGGAGCGCCGCCGTCGTGCAGATGTCGATGACCTTGCCGTATTCCGGCTGGTCGATGCCCTCCATGATGCGCCGCTCGCGGAACTGCTTCCGGACCTCTTGGACGACGGTTCCCGCGGAGCGTCCGACGGCGCGGATGGCGAGCGCCGAGAACAAGAACGCGATGGAACCGCCGACGAGGAGCCCGATGAAGGTCTTCGGGTCGGCGACGTTGATCGCGGCCCGAGGATCTCGGAACAGGGCTGTCCCGACCTTCTTGATGCCGAGCTCGGT
Organism: Actinomycetota bacterium; assembly: GCA_036769425.1. Taxonomy (GTDB): domain Bacteria; phylum Actinomycetota; class Acidimicrobiia; order IMCC26256; family PALSA-555; genus PALSA-555. The sequence continues at coordinate 5,478 of DAIPLE010000133.1, read as the reverse complement.
CCCGATCGTCTCGATATAGGACGCGAAGAGCGCGACCGCGGCGATGACCGCGGACCCGATCGCGAAGCCCTTCGTGACCGCCTTCGTGGTGTTCCCGACGGCGTCGAGGCTGACCATGATCCGCTGAGGCTCACCTTCGAACTCGCCCGACATCTCAGCGATGCCCGCCGCGTTGTCCGAGACGGGTCCGAAGGTGTCCTCGGAGACGACGACGCCGGTCGTCGCGAGCATGCCCATGCCGGTGAGCGCGATCAGGTAGAGGGAGAACTGCAAGTTCCCGTTGCCGAGGGCGATCGCAGAACCGATCGCGATGGCGATGGCGAGGATCGACCAGACGGTCGACTCGAGGCCGCTGCTGATGCCCGACAAGATCGTGGTCGCGGGCCCGGTGCGGGTGGCCTCGGCGATCTCTTGCACCGGCTGGGTCTCGGTGGAGGTGAAGTACTCGGTGAGGCGGCTGACGACCTGGGCCAACAGGAGTCCGATCACCACCGCGCCGACCACCCGCCAGCCTTCGCTGCCGTGGTCGTTGCCGATATAGAAGACCCCGACGGCCCCGACCCCGAGGATGGTCAGGATCCCCGCGGTGGCGAACCCGCGGTTGATGGGCGCCATCGCGGAGCGGTCCCGGCCCGTGGCCCGGACCATGAACACCCCGACGATCGAGGCGAGGACGCCAACCGCCCGGGCGATGAGGGGAAAGATCAGACCGAGCGCGGGGTTGGCGCCGATCGACGCGAACGCAGGGACGCCGAGGATGATGGCAGCGACGAGCGTCACCTCGTAGGACTCGAACAGGTCGGCGGCCATCCCGGCGCAGTCGCCCACGTTGTCGCCCACGTTGTCAGCGATGACCGCCGGGTTTCGCGGGTCGTCCTCGGGGATTCCCTGCTCGACCTTGCCGACGAGGTCGGCACCGACGTCGGCGGCTTTGGTGAAGATGCCGCCACCGACCCGCATGAACAGGGCGAGCAGCGAGCCGCCGAACCCGAACCCGACGAGGATCGCGGTGGCGGTGTTCTGGAACACCATGATGATGATGGTGGCGCCGATGAGGCCGAGGCCGACGGTGTACATGCCGGCGACACCACCGGTGCGGAACGCCACCTTCAGCGCCGCCGGGAGCGAACCAGTGCGGGCCGCGGCGGCGGTCCGCACGTTGCCGCGCACCGCGAGGCTCATCCCGATGAACCCCGTCAGGCCGGACAGGACCGCCCCGGCGATGAACGCTGTGGTGCGGAAAGCGCCGGACGCGCCAAAGGACAGCGCCGTCGCGCCGCCGGGCTTGAGCACCTCGGTGGACGACAGGAAGACGAGCCCGGCCACGGGAACGAGGATGAAGGCGATGGTGCGGAACTGGCGCCGCAGGTACGCCATCGCGCCTTCTTGGATCGCCTTGGCGATCTCTTGCATCTTCGGGGTGCCCTGATCGGCGGCGAGAACGCCACGGACCAAGATGAGCCCGACGAGGATGGCGAGGACAGCGACGGCTGCCGAGAAGATCAGCCAGCCCCACTCGCCGCCGGCGAGCACGAACCGCTGGTACCCGCCCTCGGCCGCGAGGACGCTGAGACTCATTCGGTCGACGCTCCTTCTCTCTGGCCGGGGATCCTCCGCCGCGGGCGCGCCGAGCAGGGACCACGGCACCGGCCGTAAGGCGGGTGAACGGTAGTCGGTGGCGGTGAACGGCGTGGAACTTGGGGCCAACGCGGGCGGCCCGGCGACCGGCGCCGATGACGCCCCGGAAGCCCACGGGGGCAGGCCTACCCTGGGCCGACGTGGAGGCCGCCTTCTTCGATCTCGACAAGACGGTCATCGCGAAGAGCAGTGTCTTGGCGTTCGGCCGCCCCTTCTACCGGGAGGGGCTGCTGTCGAAGGCCGCGATCGTCAAGAGCGCCTACGCGCAGGTGATCTTCATGCTCGTCGGCGCCGACGAGGCCAAGATGGAGAAGCTGCGCGCCGCGATGCTCCAGATGATCCGCGGCTGAACCAGCCGCATGTGGCCCAGATCGTGCGCGAGACCCTCGACGAGGTCGTCACCCCGATCATCTTCAAAGAGGCCCTCGACCTCATCGCCGAGCATCAGGCCGCCGGCCGCGACGTCGTCATCGTCAGCTCGGCACCCGAGGAGGTGGTGCGCCCCTTGGGCGCGTACCTGGGCGTCGACGACGTGCTCGCCACCCGGGCCGACGTCGACGACGCCGGGAACTACACCGGCGAGCTCGCCTTCTATAGCTACGGGCCGCACAAAGCGGAGGCGATCCGCGCCCTCGCCGCGACCAACGACATCGACCTCGCGGCGTCGTGGGCGTACTCGGACTCCATCACCGATGAGCCAATGCTGCGCACCGTCGGCCACCCGGTCGCGGTGAACCCCGACAAGGAGCTGGGCCGCCTGGCGCGCGCCGAGGGCTGGGAGATCCGCAACTTCGCCAAGCCCGTCCGGCTCCGGAGCCGGATGTCGGGCCGCGAGCCAGCCCTCGCGGCCAGCGGGGCGATCGCCGCCGCCGGCGCCGGCGTCGCGGTCTGGTGGTGGTGGCGGCACCGGGAGCACGCCGCGGCGTGAGCAACCCCTCGGGGAGCCGCGTCCACCTCGCCCATCTCCCGACCCCGCTCGAAGCGATGGAACGCGTCACCGACGAGCTCGGCGGCCCTCGCCTGCTGGTCAAGCGCGACGACTGCACCGGCCTGGCGCTCGGAGGGAACAAGGCCCGCAAACTCGAGCACCTCTGTGCCGAGGCCCTCGCGGCGGGTTGCGACACCCTCGTCACCGGCGGCGGACCGCAGAGCAACCACGTGCGGATGACGACCGCCGCCGCGAACCGACTCGGGCTCGGCTGCCACGTCGCGCTCGCCGGGACAGCCGCCACGCGACCCTCGGGGAACCTGCTCCTGGACCAGGTCCTCGGTGCGCAGCTCCACTTCGTCGGCCCCGTCGACTATTACGAGCTCGAAGCGGCGATCGGCGAGGTGGTCGCCCAGGTCGCCGATCGGGGACACCGGCCGTTCGCGATCCCGATCGGCGGCGCGTCGGTGACCGGCGTCGTCGCGTACGCCGACGCCGTCGACGAGCTCTACGACCAGCTGGGCTCTGACACCGTCGACGTCATCGTCGTCGCCGACGGGTCGGGCGGCACCCACGCCGGGCTGCTCGCCGGGATCGACGGACGGGCCCGTGTCGTCGGCGTCGATGTCGGCACCCGACCCGATCTTGACGACGTCGTGCCCCGGCTGGCCTTCGAGGCCGCGGCCCGGACCGGTCGGCGTCCCCCGCCGTCCCGAGCCGACATCGACCATGACCGCTTCGGGTCGGGCTACGGCGCCGTCACCGACGCCGCGGTGGAAGCCATCGAGCTCATCGGTCGCCTCGAAGGCGTCGTCCTCGACCCCGTCTACACGGGCAAGGCCATGGCGGGGCTCCTCGCCGCGGTGCGAGACGGTCGGATCGGAAGCGACGAGACGGTGGTGTTCTGGCACACCGGGGGCGCCCCGGCGCTGTTCGCTGACCGGTACGCGACCACGTTCGGGACGCCGATCGGGGCGTGACGCGCCTCGGGCCCGCCGGAGCGGGCCCGAGTGTCAACGTCGGTGGGATCAGGCTTCGCGGAGCTTGCGCGCGACCGCGACACCGACCACCACGAGGACCAGCAACACGAGCAGCTTCTTCATCGGTGCTCCCCGGATCGGTGGAAGGAGCCCTCAGGCTACCGCGGTCCCGGGCCCCGCCCGTCGAGCCTCTACGCTCCCGCCCGAGGTGACCACGACCGGGCGCGGAGTCCTCTACGAAGAGCGGATCGGGCCGGGCCCGCGCGCGTGGTTGTGGCTCCCCATCATCGTCGCCATCACGTCGTTGGCGATCGCCCCGGTGGTGGTGCCGATCGCCGTCGTGGCGTGGATCGTGAACGTGCTGCGGTACCGCGGCGCGGTCGTGCGCATCGACGATGACTACGCCTGGGTGAACCGACGCTGGTTGCGCCTCGCCAGCCTGGACGCGAACACCTTGGGGCGGGCGAGCAACACGTGGCCGTGGCGGGCCTTCAACCCCCGGTACCTGGGCGCGAACCCGATCTGGACCAGCGACTCGGTCGGTGTGCGCGGCGTCGACGGCGGCAAGAAGTACTGGCTGTCGGTCGGGACCAATCAGCGCGACGAGCTGGTCCGGGCGTTGCGCGACGCCATCCCCAAGGCCCGCGAACGGGCCGAGCAGGGCGCGGCGATGTCTCCGCACGGGCTGCCACCACCGGGTTGGCATCCCGACCCGTGGGAGCCGACGTCGCTGCGCTGGTGGGACGGGCGCCAGTGGACCGGGTACACGCATTCGCGCCCGACGGGGAAGGTGTCGACATGATCCCGATGGCCGACGAGAACCCGGTCCGCCGAATCCCGTGGTGCACCTTGGCGTTGATCACCGCCTGCGTGGTCGTCTACTTCGCGGTCCAGCCGGGCCGCCATGTCAGCTTCGCTTGGAACGGCATCGCCGAGACCGTCAACACCCAAGACCTACGGTTCGTGGTCAGCAACGCCGCCATCCCCTGCGAGCTGGTCAAGGGTCGTCCGCTCACCGAGCAAGAGTTTCGGCGGACCTTCGACGACGGCGACACCAGCGCCTGCACGAGCGCCAGCGGCCCGGCCCACTCACCGGGCAAGAACGTGTACCTCGCGGCCTTGCTCACGATGTTCCTGCACGCCAGCATCCCCCACCTCTTCGGCAACATGCTGTTCCTCTGGGTGTTCGGCAACAACATCGAGGACCGCAAGGGCTGGTGGCGTTTCTTGTTGCTGTATCTCGTCGGGGGGGCCGTCGCGACCGCGTCCCAGGTCCTGATCGACCCGAACTCGACGGTGCCGATCATCGGCGCGTCGGGAGCGATCGCGGCGGTGATGGGCGCGTATCTCGTCTGTTACCCAAAAGCGCGCATCAAGTCGATGATCTTCTTCGGGCCGATTCTGCTGCGGAAGGTGACCGCGGCGTGGCTGCTGATCCTGTGGTTCGTGCTCCAGTTCCAGTACGTGATCTCGGATGCGGGGATCGCCTGGGGCGCCCACGTCGGCGGGTTCACGTTCGGGGCCCTCGTCGGTCTGTGGTGGCGGCTCCGGGAACGACGCTCGACGCCCTCGGCGGCGACACCGGTCCCCGTCCCGGCCTGATACAACCGGTACGGAGGTGAATGGGGCCTGGTGGCCCCCCTCGTCTTCAAAACGAGTGGGACGGGTCAACCCTGTCCGGTGGGTTCGATTCCTGCCGCCTCCGCCACCGCGCCCGACCCTCGTTGGCGCGCCACCGGTTGCGTGGCCCCGAGCGCGCCGAGCGCCGCAGGGATGGAAACGGAGCCCCGCGAGTGGCGGGTCGGCGCTCAGACCGCGAGCAGGTCGCGGGCGCCGGTGTCGGCCGACGGGTGGCGGAGCTTCGACCTCGCCCGGGCTTCGATCTGGCGGATCCGTTCCCGGGTGAGGTTGAAGTACTCGCCGACTTCTTCG
>DAIPLE010000132.1:0-6313 GCA_036769425.1 Actinomycetota bacterium | reverse complement strand
GGTGGTGTCACCGCGACCGCATCCGAGCACCTCACCACGACCGCACAGTCCCGCGCCTCGGCGGCGATCGACGGCGACCCGAGCACCGCCTGGAGCACGCAAGTCGGTGACCCCACCGGGCAATGGATCGACCTCAAGCTCTCCCAGGCCGCGACCTTCAACCACCTCGACCTGAGCCTCGTCTCCGACGGCCGCCACTCGGTCCCGACCCGACTCACTATTGACGCCGGCGGCGGTCAGACCCGCGTCGTTGACGTCCCACCGGTCGGCAACGTCTCGGTCGAGAACGGCACCGTGGCCGCGCCGGTCACGTTCCCGGCCGTCACCACCGACCATGTCCGCGTCACCATCGACGCCGTCCGCCCGGTCAACACCATCGAGTACTACTCGAACCTCCCGACCAACCTGCCCGTCGCCGTCGCCGAGCTCGGCATCCCCGGCGTGCAACGTCCGGCCCCGGCCGCGACGGTTCCCAACTCGTGTCGTTCCGACCTCGTGACCCTCGACGGCCGGCCGCTCCCGGTCCGCATCAGCGGGAACACCGCGGCTGCGGTCAGCGGCGCCGCGTTGACGGTCGAGGTCTGCGACCCGACCGGCGGCACCGCCGCGCCGATCCATCTCCGCGCCGGAGCGCACACCGTGCGAGCCGTCCCCGGGACCCAGACCGGACTCAACCTCGACAGCCTCGTCCTCGCCTCCAACTCGGGTGGGGGAGCGGTCGCGCTCCAAGGCCCGGTCGACACCATCGCGACCACCGCGGCTCACGCGCCGCGGATCGACGTCACCAGCAACGGCGAGACCACCATCCGAGCCCGCGTGCACGGCGCCACCGGACCCTTCTGGCTCGTGCTCGGAGAGAGCTTCAACAAGGGTTGGCAAGCCACCGTCAACGGCCACGACCTCGGGCGACCCCAGCTTGTCGACGGAATGTCCAACGGATGGCACGTCGACCCCGGCAAGAGCCACGACCTCACCGTGACCCTCACCTGGACCCCGCAGAGCCGCATCTGGCTCGCCCTCGCGATCTCCGGTCTCGCCATGCTCCTCTGCGCGCTCCTCGCCCTCTTCGCCCGACGCGGGCTCGTGACCGCCGGCGTATCGACCGACCAGCCCGTGGAGCTCACGTCACCGCTCATGGCCGGGGGCGTCACCCCCTCGCGTCGCGCGGTCATCTCCACCACCGGCGCGATCACCGTCGCGGGCGCCTTGCTCGTCACACCGTGGGTCGGTCTCGTTGCCGGCGCCGCCACCCTGGCCGTCCTGTTCCGGCCCCGCCTGCGTTGGCTGCTCGCCGTCGGCGCGCCCGCCGCGCTCGCCGTCGCCGGCGGGTACGTGTTCATCCAGCAGTGGCGGCACATGTACCCGGCGGTCTTCGAGTGGCCCACGTTCTTCGACGGCGTCCACGTCGTCGGGTGGCTGGCCGTGGTCCTGCTCGCCGCCGACGCGGCGGTCGAGGTTGTCCGCTCGAAGCCGCGACCAGGCACCGAGTAGATCACGATGTGGAATCGGTCCGGACCGGCTCGCCGCCGGTCACCCGTGGTCGGGTCGCACCGTGTGGCGCCGCTGCGCGACACTGACGACTCGACTGGCTCGTACCGGAGGGTCGGTGTCGACCGCTGAAGTCCCCGGGTCCACCTCCCGGTACCGCAAGCTCTCGGTGATCGTGCCCGTCTACAACGAGCGCAACACCGTGGCTGAGATCGTGCGCCAGATGCGCGCCGTCGACCTACCCGTTGCGCGCGAGATCGTCATCGTCGACGACGGAAGCGACGACGGCACCCGCGACGTCCTGTCCCAGCTCGCCGATTCCACCGTCCATGTCGTCCTGCACCCCCACAACCGCGGGAAGGGTGCGGCCATTCGGACCGGTCTCGCCCAGATCACCGGGGATCTGGTCCTGATCCAAGACGCCGACCTCGAATACGACCCCGAGGACTGGCCGAAGCTGCTCTCCCCGGTCCTGAAGGGTCGAGCCCGTGTCGTCTACGGATCCCGGTTCACCGGAGAGCGTCGGAACATGCTGTTCCTGCACTGGGTCGGCAACCGGTTCCTGTCTCTGCTGACGAACGTGCTCTACAACACGACCCTCTCCGACATGGAGACCTGCTACAAGCTCTTCGACCGCGAGCTCATCGACGCCATCGAGCTTCGATCCGACAGGTTCGACTTCGAACCCGAGGTCACGGCGAAGATTCTGCGCCGAGGAATTCGCATCTACGAAGTCCCGATCTCGTACTCGGGCCGAGAGTTCGACGAAGGCAAGAAGATCACCTGGCGGGACGGCCTGGTCGCCCTCAAGACCTTGGTCAAGTACCGGTTTATGAAATGACGATCCGGCCGGCCCCGCGACCGCTGAGGCGCCGGCCGACGTTGTCGAGGCGGGGCGTCCCCGGCAGCACAGCCTCGCGGCGCTGATCCCCTCGCGGCTGGCGCGCGCCGCGACCATGCCGTGCTCCCGGTTCTGAGGCCCGAGACGCTCACCCGGGGCCGTCGGTCTCTGACCCCGAATCGATCCACCTGTATGGTCGCGGCCGGACGGGCACGTGTCGGACGCCGAGGGGGAAGGTGTGACCGAGACCCGGCGGTTTGCGTACCAGCCAGCCCTCGACGGGCTGCGGGCGCTCGCGGTCGGCTCCGTCATCGCCTACCACCTCGACGCCGGCGTGGCTCACGGTGGATTCCTGGGGGTCGACACCTTCTTCGTGCTGTCGGGATTCCTCATCACGTCGCTCCTGATCGGTGAATGGGGCGAGAGCCGCACCATCAACTTCGCCAAGTTCTGGCTTCGCCGAGCCCGGCGGCTGCTCCCCGCGCTGCTGCTGGTGCTGGTCGCGGTGGCGGTCTACGCCATGGTGAGTGCCCCCGCGACCCAGCTGAACCAGCTGCGCGGCGATGGGCTCGCCACGCTCTTCTACGGGGCGAACTGGCGGTTCATCGCCTCCGGGCAGTCGTACTTCACGCTCTTCACCGCCGCGTCGCCGCTGCGACACATGTGGTCACTGGCGATCGAAGAGCAGTTCTACCTGGTGTGGCCGGTGGTCACGTTCGCGTGCTTGTGGTTGGCTCGGGGTCGCCGCTGGCTCCTGGCCACCGTCTGCGTCGTCGGCACCGCGGCGTCGGCGCTGACGATGGCGTCGCTGTACCAGCGCGCCGACCCGTCGCGGGCGTACTACGGAACCGACAGCCGGGCTCAGCTCCTGCTCGTCGGGTGCCTGCTCGCACTGGTGCTCGCCCGCTGGTCACCGGCGACGGCCCGGGCTCGGACCGCGGTCAGCGTCGCGGGGGCGGTCGGTGTCGCGTACTGCTTCTTTGCCTGGACCCAGATCACTGACACCGCCCCGTGGATGTATCGCGGCGGGTATCTCCTCTTCGGCCTCGCCGTCGCCGCGGTCATCACCTCGGCCGTCCAGCCCGGGCGGTTCCCGGTCCGTGCTGCGCTGTCGCTCGAACCGCTGGTCTGGGTCGGGCGCATCTCGTACGGCCTCTATCTTTGGCACTGGCCGGTGATCGTCATCTGCTCACCGGACCGCGTCGGCCTCGACGGCTGGCAGCTGGCCATCGTCCGGCTCGCGCTCACCTTCGGGATCGCGACGCTGTCCTACTACCTCGTCGAGCTGCCCATCCGTGAGGGCCGGCTCTTCCGCCGCCGGTTCGGTGTCGCGATCCCGACCGCGTTCGTGGGCGCCGGTGTCGCCGTGATGGTGGCGACCGCCGGCGCCGCGCCGCTTCCCGCGTATCTCCAAGGAGCCACCCACGTCGTGAAGGCCGCCCGCGAATCGACGCGGGCTCCGACGCCGACACCAGCCGTCGCGACGCCGGGCCTGCCCGCGGCTCCCCCCCGCCGGCTGCTGCTCGTCGGTGACTCGCTCGCGGTGAGCCTCCTGCCCGGCCTCGAGCAGGTCACGGCACCAGCGGGGGTCGAGCTCTCCTCCCGTGCGGTGTCGGGGTGTGGCCTCATGGCCGGCATGCCGCTCGATCCCAACGAGCAGCCGTACCCGTGGAGCGCGGCCTGCGACACCAACATCCCGAGGATCGAGGCCACGGCGGTCCGGGAGACCCAGCCCGACGTCGTCATGTGGCTGAGCGGGTCGTGGGACGAGCGGGATCGCATCGTCGGCGGCAAGACCATCAAGCTCGGGTCCGTCACCGGGGACCGGGTGGTCTCCCAGCTCATCGACGACACCGCCCACCGCCTGACCGCCAACGGCGCCCGACTGGTCATCGTCACCCTTGCCCCCGACGCGCCCGGCACCCAGCTGGCGGCCGACCCGAAACGCAACCAGCGGCTCGCCCAGCTCAACCGGTTGCTGCGCGTCTACGCCGCGGCGCATCACATCCCCGTCGCGGATCTCCGATCGATCGTCTGTCCTCGCACGCCAAGCCAGAAGCCCTGTCCCCAGGTGGTGCACGGGATCCTGCTCCGACCCGACGGGTACCACTTCGACGTCGGCGCATCACGGTTCGTCGCTGAACGGCTGCTGCCGCGGGTGCTCAGCCCGGTGGCCTCGGCCATCTCGACCAGCGCGTCGCAGAGCTCGGCCAAGAAGTAGTAGCGGGCCGCGCGGCCCCGCCTGGCGGTGGCGGGATGCGCCGCTACGGCGGCGGGGGCGCGGCGGCGACGACCCGGAGGCGGGGCACCAGCCATCGCACCACGAGCTCGGCCGCGGGCCCGATGTAGTGCATCCCATCTTCTCGGAGCGTGATGCCGTCGATCTCGCCGATGCAACGGTTCTGCGGGCACACGAGGGTCTTGAAGTCGGCGGTATGCGCGCCCGGCACCTCGTTCGCGGCGCGCTGTTCGACTGCTCGGATGCATTCGCCACGGGTGGCGAAGTCACCCCCGAACGCGGGTGCGGGCAAGGCGAGCGCGACGCGGGCCCCTCCGCCGGTGAGCACCGAGAGCCCCTCGACCAGCTGGCCTTCGTACCACTGGTCGTACGCGGGGTCGCACGGATGCACCCATTGGCCGTTGATCTGCCAGTCGCCGACGACCTGGCCGCCCAGGGAGACGAACACGACGTCGGGTCGGTCCTGGGCCACGTCGCTGGCCCAACCGGTGCTGCAGTTGAGGTCGGCGGGAGTAACCGTCCCGTCGGGAAGGCGGTGCGCGGTCGCGCCACGCTCGAGGGCGCACCCGACGGTGGAACGATCGGTGGCGCTGAACCCGAGTGGTCCGCTCAGGCTCTGGAACGCGGGCATCAGCCGGAACGCGATCGAATCGCCGGTGACCATCAGCTTGAACGGCCGCGGCGCCACACTCGACGTCGTGGTCGGCGCGGCGACGGTCTTCGATTGGGACTGCGCGGCCGCGGTGAGATGGCGCAACGCGGCCACTGGGTTGGTGCGCGGCGCGGCCGGCGGGATGGTGGCGACGATGACGATCACCGCGGTCGCGGCCAGCGCCGCTGGCGCAAGCACGCGGATCCGCCACCCCTTTAGCGCGCCGTGCCGGATCGGGGATTCGATGAGGTAGTAGCTGGTAATGGCGAACGCCAAGGTGATCGCGACTTGCACACCGGTGAGCGGCCAGCCGCTCAGGCCGACCCGCGACGAGTCGGCGACGAGATAGACCGGCCAATGCCAGAGGTACACGCCGTACGAGATCACGCCGAGCGCGCGCAGGGGACGGAACGAGAAGACCCGCGCGACCAGCCCGGGACGCGGGTGCGCGGCGGCGGCGATGAGCAGCCCGCCCGCGAGCGAGCACGCCAGGAGCAATCCCTGATACACCGCAGGGGTCGTTCCCGAGAGTCGAAGCCACGCCCACCCGAGGAAGCCAAGGCTCGCGACCCCGACCCCCTCGAGCACCACCCGGGATTCACGGCGCTCGGTCCAACCTCGCGTGGCCACCAGCGCCGCGAGCGCCGCGCCGATCAGGATCGACGACGCCCGGGTATCCGTGCCGAGGTACACCCGCTGGGGATTCGATCCCGGGCTGTACAGCACGAGCATCGTCGCGAACGACGCGACGATGCCGACCAGCGCCGCCACCAGGACGCGGCGCGGTGCCCGACCCCACGCCAAAAGGGCGACGACCACGATGGGCCAGAGCAGATAGAACTGCTCCTCGATCGCCAGACTCCACGTGTGCTCCAGCGGTGACGGGGCGCGGAACAAATCCCAGTACGAATGGCCCTGCCCGATCTGATGCCAGTTCGCGACGTAACCGAGCGTCGCGAGGCCGTCACTGCGGATCTGGGCCAGCTCTCGCGGCGCGGCCCACACCACGGCGTACACGCCCACGCCGATCAAGACCAAGAACAGCGCCGGGAGCAGCCGCCGGCCTCGACGGGCCCAGAACGCCGACAGCGAG
>DAIPLE010000314.1:0-1909 GCA_036769425.1 Actinomycetota bacterium | reverse complement strand
ACCCGACATCCCGACGTCGACGCGGTCATCTACCTCGGGATCGGAATCCAGTCGAACCAAGCCCGGCTCATGCGCGAAGGACGATTCGCGTCTGATCCTGACCTGGAACGAATCGTCGCGTACCACGAACGCCAAGACGCCCGCTTCGCGCAGGCCGCCGCGGCGGCGTCGGAGTTAACCGGCAAACCGGTCCTGACCGCCACTGAGCTCGCCGTCGCCGACCCTGCGAACCCCGGGCCTCGCACCGTGGCCGAGACCGGCCGGGTCTGCTACCCGTCCTCGTACCGGGCGGTGCGCGCCCTCGAGCATCTCTGGCACCGGGCCCGCTACCAGCAGACCCGAGGCCAGACGTGAACGGCATCCAGGCGCACGCGAAGCTGCGCGACACGCCATGACCCGGTGGCGGGTCACCACCGGGATCCTGCTCGCCGGCGCGCTGCTCTGCGCCGCCCTGGCGCTGCGTCCCGATTCAACGTCGAGCCGTTCCACCGGGACCGCGTTGCGCACTCCACTCTTCTCACCCCGACGGCTACCCGAGCTCATCGTCGACAGCGTCGGCGCCCAACGCCTCCAGAGCGCGCTCGATGCCGACGTCAATGCCCAGAACGCCTGCTTCCTCGTCACCGAAGGCGGTCAGCCCCGCGCCGTTCACAACCCCGACACGCCGCTCCTTCCCGCCAGCACCGAGAAGCTGCTCACCGCGGCCGCCGCGCTCACCGTCCTCGGCCCCGACTTCAAGTACAAGACGAGAGCCGTCGCCGCGACCGCCCCCCAAGGCGGCACCCTGGACCGGCTCTGGATCGTCGGCGCCGGTGACCCCATCCTCGCCACCGGCGACTACCTCGCGTACCGCCAGACCCAACCGACCAGCCGCAACGCCATCGCCACCCGCCTCGAACCCCTCGCCGACGCCATCGCCGCCCAAGGTGTCAAACGGATCCCCGGCGGCGTCGTCGGTGACGACAGCCGCTACGACCAGCAGCGCTACGTCCCCAGCTGGCCGACCAGCTACCGCACCGACCCCGTCATCGGCCCGCTCGGGGCGCTGACCGTCAACGGCGGCTACCGCCTCACCGGCGGCCGTCCGGTCCCGGTCGACGATCCGGCCCTCGCCACCGCGTCGACCCTGACCACCCTGCTCCAGGCCCGCGGCATCCAAGTCGGACCCGCGGCGGCGCACATCCCCGTCCCGGCCACCACCACCCCGGTCGCGTCGGTGACGTCACCGGCGCTGCGCGACATCCTTATGTTCTTCCTCCGCTCCAGCGACGACCTCACCGGCGAGCTCCTCACCAAGGAGCTCGCGGTCCACGCCGGCAGCCCCGGTACCACCGCCGGCGGGGTGCAGCGCATCGCCGCCACGCTCCAAACCCTCGGCCTCCCGACCACCGGCCTCACCCTCATCGACGGGTCCGGCTTGGACCGCGGCAACCGGGCCACGTGCCGCCTCCTCGCCGCGGCCCTCGACCTCGGCCTCCGACCCCAATACCGGACCATCCTCGATGGCCTCGCCATCGCCGGACAAGACGGCACCCTCGCGGTCGAGTTCAACGGCACCCCGCTCGCGGGCAAGCTCCACGCCAAGACCGGGTTCCTCAACGGCGTCGACGGACTCGTCGGCCTCCTCGACGCCGGACGGCCGCTGCGATTCGCGCTCCTCTTGAACGGCAACCTCACCATGCCCGAAGCGTTCGCCGCCCGCGAACGCTTCGGTGGCATCCTCGCCACCTTCCCCAACGCCCCCGTCGCCGACCTGCTCGTCCCCACACCCGAGCCGGCCCGCTGAAGCCAGGATCGTGAGGGTCCCCTCCTAAGATCCCGACCCTTGACCCCGAACGTCGCCGGCGTTGACGCGCGCCTCCACACCGAATCGCCCCCCCGATCCGGCCGCTCCCAGCGCCCCTCATCC
>DAIPLE010000131.1:0-6353 GCA_036769425.1 Actinomycetota bacterium | reverse complement strand
CGCCGGATCCGGCGGTGTCACCTCGATGCTCGGCTGGGATCCCGGTCGCCTCATGGTCATCGAAGGCAACGAAGGCCTGGTCACCCAAGCCCACCACCGCCACGGTCTGTACGGTCTCCAAGCCCAGGTCGACGTCCTCCCTCTTGCCGACGGCGCCGTCGACGTCGTATGCCTCCTCGACGTCCTGGAGCACCTCGCCGATCCCGTCGCCGCGCTGCGCGAAATCAGGCGGGTGCTGGGTCCGCACGGTCGTCTCATCATCAACGTTCCCGCGCACAAATGGCTCTGGAGCGACGCCGACGAGTTCCTCGGTCACGTGCGCCGGTACACCCGCCGGGCGCTGCGGGCCGAGCTCGCCGCCGCCGGCTTTGAGACCCGCATCCTCACCCACGTCTTCAGCTGGCTGGTGCCGCCGGTCTGGGTGAAGCGGCGCGCCACGAAGTCGGGTGGCCCCGAACTCGGCCTCGACCAGACCTCCCCGCTCATCGACCGCGTCGCGATGGCCCTGACCTTGGTGGAACGCCAGCTCGTCGGTCGCGTCACCGTCCCGGTCGGGACGTCGATCCTCTGCGTCGCCCAGCAGGCCGCGCTGTCCTGACCGACGTTATGGGAGCCGCTTGAGGGCCCGCAGCAGCCCGAGCCGAGCGGGGGACTGGTGCTCGGACCCGGTCGCGCCCTCCAGCTGGGCCCGGTGCGCGAGGAACCACTCGTAGGACTCGACGACCATGGACGCGTTCGAATGTTTCGGCTCCCATCCGAGCTCCGAGCGGGCCCGGGTGACGTCGAACCACAACGATTCGCCGTAGAGCAACCAGTGGTACGGCGCGAACGGCGCCAGGCCCAGCCCGGCGAGGCTCTGCATCGCGGCCCGGGTCGGTCCGACCGGAAGCGACCGGACCCGCGACCCGGTGCCGGCGTGATCGACGAGGGCCTGCAACGTCTCGCGCATGGTGCCGAACTCGGTGGCGCCCACGTTGTAGACGGTGGCGCCCTCACGGTCTCCGGCCCGCAGGCAGGCGTCCGCGAGATCCGAGGCGTGGACGAACTGGTAGCGGTTGTCGCCCCGGTTCAGCACGAACACCGGAGCGCCGTCAGCGACGAACTCGAACAGGATCGCCATGATCCCCAGCCGTCCATGCCCGAGGATCGTCCGGGGCCGCACGATCGTCACATCCAGGCCCGCGGCGACGGCTTCACGGCACAGCTGCTCCGCTTCCAGCTTGGCTCGGCCGTAGTCCTCCAACGGACGGGGTGGCGTGTCCTCGGTCACCGGGTTCGACTCTGGGATCCCGAACACCGCGCTCGACGACGTGTGCACAACTTTGGCCACCTTCGCGTCACGGGCTGCGACGAGCAGGTTCGCGGTGCCGACCACGTTCACCGAACGGAACAGCGCCCGGTCCTTCGCCAGCGGCACCTGCGCGACGTTGTGGAAGACGACGTCGATGTCCTCGCAGGCAGCCCTCACCGTCGGGCGGTCCCGGATGTCACCGGCCACGAACTCGACACCCTCCCGAGGCTCCGGCGGGTTGCGGTCCAGCACCCGCACCCGGTCGCCACGCGCGACAGCGTCGTCGACGAGCACGCTGCCGAAGTACCCGCTGCCCCCGGTCACGAGCACGGACCGTCCGCTCACAGGGCGTCACCGCGCTCGAGGCAGAAGCGCACGCTGGCCCGCATCCCGTCGAGCATGGACGTTGACGGGTCGTAACCGAGCTCGGCTCGGGCCCGCGAGATGTCGCAGGCGATCGTGTCCTTCAGCTCGCCGAGGACGTGCACCGCCTGGACGTACCGGCCTCGGGCCTGCAGGAGGCGATCGAGCGCCGCCGCCGCGACCCCGGCGGCGGCGGGCAGGTGAGGCTGGCGGTCCGAGACGATCAGCCCCTCCGCTCGGAGCGCGGCCCGGACCGTCTCGATGACGGCCTGCAGCTCGCACGGCTCGGCGTCGGCGATCCAGTACGCCTGACCCGCCGCCCCGGCGGCGACCTCGGCTCGGAGCATCCCGTGCACCAGGTTCCCTGTGTACACCAACGAGCGACGGTTGAGTCCCGCACCGGGCAGCGGGAACCGGCCCCGGCGCACCGCGGCGAAGAACCGGGTCTGGCGCACCGGCTGGAACGGACCGTAGAACCAGGGTGGCCGGACGATCACCGTCGCCAGATCGCCGCGCTCGGAGCTGCGCTGCACGAGCTGCTCGGCCTCGAACTTCGACTGCCCGTAGCCGAGGTACGGGTTGTACGGAGACTCTTCGGTGAACCGCTCGGTCGGGGTCGGGTTGGCGCCGAACGGCGAGTTCGACGAGACGTGCACGAACCGGCTGGTTCCCGCGCGGCGGGCCCGGTCGAGCACCAGCTGGGTGCCACCGACGTTCACGTCGAAGAGCTCGCGGACCGCGCGCTGGGGGTGGATGACCCCCGCGGCGTGGAAGACGGTGGCGGCGCTCACGGTCTCGAACAACCGGTCGACCGCCGCGGGATCGCGTACATCACCGACGACGGTCTCGACCGTCGGCGCGATGTTCTCGAGCAGGGGCGCGTCGTCCGCGTCGTGCACGAGGCACCGCACCCGAGCACGAGGACCGGCGAGGGCGCGCACCAGGTTCTGACCGAGCCAGCCGGCCGCGCCGGTGACGACGACGATCGGTGACGGCGCCAGATCAGGACCGGCCTTGGTGGCGTTCAGGGCACTCACGGGCCTCTTGCTTAGTCGAAATGGTCCCGGGCCTAGACTGCAGCGGCACGAACGGCGCCGTTACGCCTCGCGGTTGACCCCCGCCACGGGCGCATCCGCCACGTTCTCGGCACCTACGACGACCAAGGGGCCACGATGTCGCTGACGATGAGCCCCGAGGAGCGCGAGGCGTTCCTCGCCGATGTCCACGTCGGCGTTATCAGCGTCGCGAGCGACGACCGGGGACCGTTGAGCGTCCCGATCTGGTACACGTACGAGCCCGGTGGCCTGCTCAGCTTCAACACCGGGCGGACCTCTCAGAAGGCGCAGCGGATCCGCGCCGCGGGACGGTTCAGCGTCTGCGCCCAGACCGAGACGGCACCCTACAAGTACGTCAGTGTCGAAGGCGCCGTCGTCGCCCTCGACGATCCCGCTGAACCCGCCGAGCGGCGAGCGATCGCCCACCGGTACCTCGGTCCCGAGCTCGGCGACCTGTATCTCGAAGCCACCGCGGCCGACGCCCCGACGACCGTCACGTTCCGGATGCGCCCTGAACGCTGGCTGAGCGTCGACTACACGAAGCAGTTCGGCTAAGCGGCGCCCCGTCGAGCCCGGCGCGGCTGCCCGGGGGGACGATCAGGCGTCGAGGTACTCGTCGATCACCTGGTGCATGTGCACCAGGTTCGATTCCTGGCGCGGGTTGAGCCGCAATCCCTCGAAGCCCCGGGACTTCATACCGGCTTGGACCCGAGCCATGTTCTCGTAGTCCTGGGTGGTGATGGGACCCCAATCCTTGTCGCGCCAGTCCGGGTACCACCGGTGCTCGGGCATCCGCCACTCCCGATCGGGGCGGGGCCACTCCAGCACCCAGGTGTCCTTGAGCGCCGAGTCGACATCGACGCCGTTCGGACGGACCCGGAACACGATGGCGCTGCCCGGATAGATCGGCCCCACGAGGTTCGGGAACACGTACACGTCGTCGGCGCTCGTCATCTGCTCCGCCTCGAGACCGCTGACGTCGAAGCCGCGGTCTCGGAGCAGCTCCATACGGCGGGCCTGGTAGAGCCCCAACAGGTTCGCTCCCGGCGGGAGCGGCGCGGCGCGCACCTCGTCGACCAGGGCGCGCTCCTCGGCCAGGAACGCGCCGCCGAGACCGGCGACGAGTCCCGACAGGATCGCGCCCTCATCGACGTCCTCGTCGGCGATCCCAAGCCGCGGGCTTGGACGCAGCCGCCGACGCGCGCTCGGAAGCCGCCCGTAATGCGCATGCTTCCCGAGCTGCTCGTACTCGATGCTGACATCATCGGTCCACGGCAGCAGCTGCGGATGGGTGCCCTGCACGTGGTACGCCTCGTTGAACGCGTCGACGACCACCTTCCAGTTCGCGGGGAGCACCGTGGTCTGATACGAGCGGAGCCGCATCTCGTCGAGGCGGTAGCGGCCCAGCAGCTCGGGGAGCGGATCGAGGAACTCGCTGAGCGGCTCGGCGTCCGGGTCCAGGTTCACGAACACGAACCCGCCCCAGCGCTCGCAGCGCACCTCTCGCAACCCCAGCCCCTCGGGCAGGGTTCCGAACTCGTGCGCGTCGACGACCTCGACCAGGCGCCCGTCGAGCGCGTACCGCCAGGCGTGAAACGGGCAGACGAACGTGTCGACGACCTGCCCGCAGCCGTCGACGAGCCGGGTGCCCCGGTGCAGACAGGCGTTGAAGAAGGCGCGGATCGTCTGCGGGTCGGAGCGCACCACCAGGACCGACTCCTCGCCGATCGAGTACTCGCAGTAGTCGCCGACGGCGGCGACCTGCTCCTCGCGGCACGCCACCTGCCACACCCGAGGCCAGAGCCGCTCGAACTCGAGGTCCGAGAACGCCGACGACGTATACCGCTCCTTCGGGATGATGCCGTCGCGCACCGCTGCCGGGCCCACGCCCCTGACGGTAGCGT
Source organism: Actinomycetota bacterium (assembly GCA_036769425.1). GTDB lineage: Bacteria > Actinomycetota > Acidimicrobiia > IMCC26256 > PALSA-555 > PALSA-555. The sequence continues at coordinate 1,740 of DAIPLE010000131.1, read as the reverse complement.
CGCCCCGGCCGATGGAGTTCAACCTCGCTGACCTGTTCGAGTGCGTGGCCGACCACGTCTCGGACCGCGTGGCGCTCACCTGCGGAGACCGCCACCTCCGCTACGACACGCTCGACGACCGGGCGAACCGCCTCGCGCACGGCCTCGCCGGCCTCGGCGTCGAGGCCGGGGACCACGTGGCCTGCTACCTACGCACCGGCGTCGAGTACGTGGAGACGATGCTGGCCTGCTTCAAGCTGCGGGCGGTTCCGATCAACGTCAACGACCGGTACGTCACCGACGAAGTCGCCGATGTCTGCGCCGACGCCGACGCGGTCGCCCTCGTCGCCGATCCCCAGCTACCGGCCGACGTCGACGCCGTCGCCGCCCGACTCCCTGGGCTCCGCACCACCCTGATCGTCGGCTCGGCCTACGACGACCTGATCGACCGCGGATCCCCGGGCCGGGACTTCGCGCCCCGCTCCGCGAACGATCACTACATCCTCTATACCGGAGGCACCACCGGGCGACCCAAGGGTGTGGTGTGGCGCCAGGAGGACATCTTCTTCGCCGCGCTCGGCGGCGGGAACGCCGGCGGCCCACCGATCGAACGGCCCGACGCGATCGGCCCGAGCGCAGTCACGAACCGGGCGCAGCGGCTCGCCCCGTTCCTCCCCGCCGGCGACCCCGGCCCCGACCAGTTCGTCGCGCTCGCGCTCGGGCCACTCGCGCACGCCAGCGGGCAATGGTCGGCGCTCGGCACCCTCCTGGGTGGCGGCCGCGTGGTGCTGTACCCCGAACGGCACATGGATATGGCCCGCGTCCTTGACCTCGTGGCCCGCGAACAGGTCGTGATGTTGAACCTGGTTGGCGACGCCAGCGGCCGGCCGCTCCTCGACCAGCTCCGCGCCGCCCCCGACGCCGTCGACACCTCGTCGCTGCGACTCCTCGGCTCCGGCGGCAGCCTCTTGTCCGCCGAGGTCAAGCACGGGCTCCTCGCCGCGCTGCCGACGGTCCTGACCGTCATGGAAGCCATCGGATCCTCGGAGGCACCGGTGCAAGCGATCGCGCTCGTCGGCGCGACCGACCCACCGACCGAGTCGCTGCACTTCGCCGGTCGCGACGCCACGATGGTCGTCGACGACGACCTGACCCCGATCCCACCCGGGTCGGGGCGCATCGGGCGGCTCGCGACAACCGGCCGCGCCCCGCTCGGCTACTACCAGGATGCCGCCAAGAGCGCCCGCACCTTCGTCGAGATCGACGGGCGCCGGTGGACGCTCCCCGGGGACATGGCGACCGTCGACGCCGACGGCAGCATCCGACTCCTCGGCCGCGGGTCGCAGTCGATCAACACCGGCGGCGAGAAGGTGTACCCCGAAGAGGTCGAGGCGGTCCTGCGCGACCATCCCCACGTCGCCGACGCCGTCGTCGTCGGCACCTTCGACCCCCGGTTCGGGGAGCGCGTCGCCGCCGTCGTCGCCCCGACCATCTCCGACGAACCCCCGACACTCGAAGCGCTTCAAGCCCACTGCCGAGACCGACTCGCCGGCTACAAGGTCCCGCGGGCCTTGCACCTCGTCGACGTCGTCGACCGGTCCCCGGCCGGCAAGCCCGACTACGCCCGGATCCGGGCCCGGATCGCCCCCCCGACCCCCTGAGGCGCCGGACCAGAAGCCACTCCAGAACCCGGCGCGGCCCGCCGACGTTGTGCGGTAGAGACGACTGGGAGGTCAACTTCATGGTGTCACTGCTCAGCCC
>DAIPLE010000313.1:0-1932 GCA_036769425.1 Actinomycetota bacterium | reverse complement strand
TGGGTTCGTTCCACCGTGGCCTCGGGGAGGACGGCCCGGATGAAGTCCAGCTCGCTCGTGCACGCTTGCCCGTAGCGCTGCGCGACGGCCCAGATCGCGCAGTTGTGCTCGATGATCAGGTACAGCCCGGGCGAGACCCGCTCGGAGGTGGCGAGGTAGCCGTCCTCGTCGAGGATCCGGGTGAGCTCGGCGACCTTGGCCGCGAGGCTTCGCTTGTCGGCCAGGCGGGCGTGGGCGTTGTCGACCCGGTGCTCCCGCCGTTTGGCGAAGAGGTCGTCCAGCAGCTTCGGGTCCGTGCCTTCGACATAGCCGAGGAGCTCGTTGGTCAGCTCGCCGTAGGCCTTCGGGAACAGGTCGTCGGCGGCCGCGGTCGCGGCGTAGACCAGCGGCCGTCGGCCGCGCTTGGGTTCGGGCGTCGCGGTCTCGGCCGACTCCACCCAGCCGTCTCGGATCAGGGCGCTCAGATGCTGACGGGCGCCGCTGACGGTCATGTCGAGCTGTTCGGCGATCTGCTCGGCGGAGGCCTCCCCGCGCCGCCGGAGCGCGTACAGCACCGTGCGGCGACCGGCCGGGAGGGTCGGCGCGGCGCTCGCGCTCGGGGCGGGGGTCATGACCGCCCCGCGGCGCGGAGGATCAGATGACTGTCGCCGAACTCGTGCCACAGGTAACCACGCTCGAGCGCGGCTCGGTACGCGTCGGCGAGCACGTCGCGGGGGGCGAAGGCCTCCAGCATCATGAGATGCGACGATTCTGGCTCGTGCCAGCCGGTGAGGAGACCATCGGCTGACGTCACCGGTCGGTCCGGTGTGACGACGACGTCGGTCCAGCCCTCGCTGGGATGCGCCACGCCGTGTTCGTCGGTGACCGTGGCGAGGGCACGCACGACCGTCGTTCCGGCCGCGATGACCCGCCCCCCTTGGTCCCGGGTGGCGTTGATCGCCGCCGCGGTGCTCGTCGGGACCCGGTATCGCTCCGGGTAGGGGCGTTCGCCACCCTCGAGTGACGACACGCCGGTGTGCAGGAGCAAGGGGGTGATCAGGACCCCGCGTCCGACGAGGTCGGTGACGAGGTCGGTGGTGAACGGACGGCTGGCGCTCGGCATCTCCGCGCTGCCCGACTCACGGGCGAACACCGTCTGGTAGTCGCCGATCGGCCATTCGTCGGGAACGTGGCGGTACCGGATCGGCCGGCCGTGTTCGACGGCGTAGTCGACGACCGGCTGGGCCAGCTCGGGCCGGGCGAGCCAGAGTCGGTGCGAGTCGGCGAACCGGGTCAGGAGGCGGATGGTTCCGCCGGCCAGCAGCGGGATCTCGATCGGGTGCTCGAGTCGCAGCGGTGAGGTCGTCCCGTCGCGTGGCGCGCGGGGCTCGACGAGCCAGACGTCGCCGGGGAGTCCACCAGAGAGGTGGACCACGATTGGCTCGCCGTCGGGGAGCTGGCCGTCGAGTGCGGCGGGGATCGTCGCCGAGGTGTTGACGACGAGGAGGTCCCCGGCGGTGAGGAAGTCGCCGAGCTGGTGGAACTACGCGTCGATTGGTGCCTCGGCGCCGGGGCTGACGAGCAGGCGCACGTCGTCGCGTCGCAGCGCGTTGGCCTCGGGTGGTTCGTGCGCTTCGTGCCCGGGGTCGAGGGTGAAGTCCAGGTGCTGCGAAGTAAAGGTGGTCATGGCTGCCTCGGTTCTGCGGCCCGCACCGTGCGGGCTTCGTAACGGCCGCTCGGGTCATCGCCGGTGATGAGGGCGGTCAGCCCTGGCACGCTGGTCTCGGGTTCGCCGGTCGGTGATGTCTTCGCCGGGGAAGGCGTCCTGGTGCATCTCGGTTCGCATGTCACCGGGGTCGACGACGAGGACCCGAAGGTCGGGGCGTTCGGCGGCGAGCATGCGGCTGGCGTGTTCGAGCGCGGCCTTGGACGAGCCGTAGCCACCCCAGCCCT
>DAIPLE010000015.1:0-18057 GCA_036769425.1 Actinomycetota bacterium | reverse complement strand
TCTGGCTTACCCGCCGCTGATGACCAACGGTATACGGGTCCCGGACCGCCATCGAGTCGACACTGATCTTCTCGGCGCCGGCTTTGAGCACCTCGAACATGTCGTCGACGGATCGGATGCCGCCCCCGACCGTGAACGGTACGAACACGTGGCGGGCGACTCGCCGCACCGTGTCGAGGTCGATGCGGCGCCGCTCCGCGCTGGCGGTGATGTCGTAGAAGACGATCTCGTCGATCTGATCGGCGTAGAGCCGCGCCGCGAGCTCCTCGGCGGGGGCGACGTCGATGTTGTCCTGAAACTGCTGCGCTTTCGTCACCCGCCCGTCGATCACGTCGAAGCACGCGATCAGGCGCTTCGTCAGCATGCCGGGTCCCAGGTCGCGAACCGCTCGAGGAGCGCCAGGCCCACGGGCCCGCTCTTCTCGGCGTGGAACTGTGTCGCCACGAGGTTCCGACGGGCCATCACCGAGCAGAACGACGTCTCGTACTCGGTGACACCCAACACGTCCTCAGGATCGGCGGGCTCGCAGTAGTACGAGTTCACGAAGTAGCAGTACGACGGGTCCGAGAACGCCTCGGTGACCGGGTGAGCGCGCGTCGTTGTCACCGTGTTCCACCCGATCTGGGGCACCCGCACCGAACCCGAGAACCGCCGCACGACCCCCGGAATCCACCCCAGCCCGTCGACGTCGCCCTCCTCGGAGTGCTCGAACAGCACCTGCAAGCCGATGCAGATCCCGAGGAACGGCACCCCCGCCTCGATGACCTGCTCGTACAAGGCGTCGACCAGGTCGGCCTCGTACAGCGACGCGAGGGTCGCTCGGGCCGCGCCGACCCCGGGGAGGATGAGTCGATCCGCGGCCCGCAGCCCGTCGGGACCGTCGACGAGGCGATACTCGAGGCCGAGGTGCTCGAGGGCGTACCCGACGCTGGGCGCGTTCCCGGCGCGGTAGTCGATCACGCCGATCACGGCGGCGAGTCTACGGACGGCCCCTGCCCGTCCGGCACGGAGAAACCGGTCGAGAGGCCGCGGCCGGGCCCCAGGAGGCGCCGAGTAGCCTCAGCGCCAGATGGCTCCCCCCCCGGAGCCCGCGATCGAGATCGTGGGCCTGACCAAAGACTTCAGCGCGGGCGTGCGCGCGGTCGACGACCTCAGCTTCGTCGTCGGTCACGGCCAGGTCTGCGGACTGCTCGGCCCGAACGGCGCCGGGAAGACCACGACGTTGCGGATGCTCGTCGGGCTGCTCGGCCCGACGAAAGGGTCGGCTCGCCTGCTCGGCGTCACGATGACGCCCAGCAACCCGGTGCTCGCCCGGGCCGGCACCATGATCGAGCACGCCGAGTTCGTCCCGTTCCTCTCCGGCATGCGGAACCTGCAGGTGTACTGGGAGAGCACCGGTGGTGACTTCGCCGCCGCCAACCTCGACGAGGCCCTCGCGGTCGCGGACCTGGGCGACGCGGTGCACCGCAAGGTCAAGACCTACTCGCAGGGGATGCGGCAACGGCTCGGCGTCGCCCGGGCCCTCCTCGGTCACCCCGAGGTCCTCGTGCTCGACGAGCCGACCAACGGCCTCGATCCCGGGGAGATGCGCGAGATCCGCGAGCTGCTGATCCGGCTCGCCGGTCGGGGCGTCACCGTCTTGCTCTCGAGCCACCTCCTCTCGGAGGTCGAGCAGGTGTGCAGCCACGTCGTGGTGATGGACAAGGGCAAGCTGGTCGCCGCCGGGACCATCGACGAGCTGACCGCGGCGTCGGGCTCGGTCTACTTCGGCGTCGACGACCCGGCCCGGGCCCGTGAGGTCGTCGCCGCGCACGCCGGCGTGCGCTCGGTCACCGTCGAGCCCGCTGGTCTCGTCGTCGAGCTCGACGGCGTCCGCCGATCCGACCTCGTCGCAGCGTTGGTTCACGGGGGGATCGCCGTCGACACCGTTGAGTCCCGCCATCGCCTCGAAGATGCGTTCCTCGGCCTGCTCGCCCACGAGGAGCGGTGATGCTCGCGCTGTTCCGCACCGAGATGATCAAGCAGTGGCACCGACGCCAGACCTACGTGGCGCTCGGCATCACGGTCTTGATCCCGGTCATCACCGCCATCGCGATTAAGGCGAACCCACCGTCGCTCAACGGCGAGACGCGTGACGAGTTCACGTACATCGCCACCCACAGCGGACTGTTCCTGCCCGTCGCTTCGTTGCAGTTCATGAGCCGCTTCCTGCTCGTCATCCTCGTCGCGCTGTTCGCCGGTGACGCCATCTCCTCCGAGGCCAACTGGGGAAACCTGCGCGCCATGCTCGTCCGCCCGATCGGGCGGGGCCGGCTCCTCACCGCCAAGCTCTCGTCGGCCACCCTGCTCGGTCTGGTCGCCACTTTGCTGGTGGTGTTCACCGCGCTCGTCGCGGGTGTGATCGCGTTCGGATGGCACGGCGTCAACCTGCCGTTCCCCGGGGCCGCGTTCCACCAGTCGGCCTGGCACATCCTCGGGAACCTGGCGCTCGGCACCGGGTATGTGTTCTGGGGTTTGAGCAGCGTCGCCGCGCTGTCCTTCATGGTGTCCACCATGTCTGACTCGCCGGTCGGCGCGGTGTCGGCCGGGTTCGGTCTCTACGTCGTCTCCCAGATCCTCGACGGCATCACCTCGCTGGGATCGATCCGCTACGGGCTGCCTACCCACTACTTCGGGGCGTGGACGGACCTGTTCCGTGGGCACGGCCCGACGGGCGACATGCTGCGCGGCACGCTCCTTCAGATCCCCTACGTCGCGGTGTTCCTCGTGCTCGCCTGGTGGCACTTCCGCCGCAAAGACGTGTTGTCATGACCTCGTGCCCGCCGCCGGGGGCGGCGGGCCTCGCGACGAGGTCGGCTCGGCATGCCGATCCGGACCCGGGAGCCCGGGCCCGACGGTCCAGGCGGGCCGGCCGAGGTCTCCTCGGCCTGGGGGGTCGTAGCCGGGAGCCCTCCCGGCCGGCCACGCCCCGATCTTGGCAGCCCCGACCCCCGCGGCGCGGAGCCGATCGGCGTACAGCCCCCACGAGTTCCGGACGATCTATCCCTGTGGAGTCCACGCCCTTCCTGCTCCCGCGCCTCGGCGGTCTGCTGCGACACGCCGCGCCTCGGATCTTCGAAGACGCCATCGCCCCCGTGGCGGTGTTCCTCCTCGCGCTCCACTTCCTCAATGTGTACGGCGCGATCGTCGCCGGCCTCGGGTTCGTCTACAGCATGATCGGTTGGCGTCTCGTCACCCGACGCCCGATACACGGAATCTTGGTGCTCAGCGCGCTCAGCCTCACCGTCCGGTCGGTGCTCGCGCTCGCTTCCGGCAGCGTCTTCGTCTACTTCCTCCAGCCGACGCTCGGCACCGCGCTCGTTGCCACGATCTTCCTCGTCTCGGCCCACGCCGGTCGCCCCCTCGCCGGTCGGGTCGCCCGCGACTTCTGTCCCATCCCCGACCATGTCGCCACCACCGGGCCGATGCACCGCTTCTTCACCCAGATCACCGTCTTGTGGGCCGTGTCGTTCGCCCTGAACTCCGCGGTGGCGCTGTGGCTGCTGCTCAGCCAGTCGGTCGGCGTCTTCGTCGTCACCCGCACCGTGGCGTCGCTCACCCTTACCGCCCTGGCGGTCACGATCTCGCTGCTGTGGTTCCGTCGTACGATGGGTGACCACGTCGCGTTCGCGCCCCGCCCTACCGCGGGCTGAGTTACGAACCACCCGGTCGCAGGAGGAGGGTTCGGGCCTCCGACACCGCGTAGGCGACGATGACGAGACCGGCGAGCGGATCGGCCCACCACCATCCGAGTCCGGCGTCGGCGACGATGCCGATCAGGACCGCGCCCGCCAACGCGGCGTCGACCGCCGTCACCCGGGCCTCGGCCCGCAGGACCGCGTTGGCGAGTGCGGCACCGGTCCGGGACTTGCCGACCGCGAGTGCGGCCATCACCACGACCGTCGCCGCGAGCCACGCCATCCCTCCTGGGGACCGGGCCGGTTCCGCGTGTGAGGCCAGCGCGTAGCCGGCCTGCGCCATCAGGTAGATGCCGAGGGCCACGAAGGCCGCACCGATGAGGCGCAACGCCTTGGCCTCACTGGACGACGACACCTGGCGGAGCTGGCGGACCACCACCACTGAGGCGCCGATCTCGATCAGCGAATCGACACCGAAGCCGGTGAGCGCGACCGAGCTGGTGATCACCGCCGCCGTGAGCACGACACCCGAGCCGATCACGTTCCAGGCCAACGTCAGGTACTCCCAACGCAACCCCCGTCGGAGCAGGCGTCCCCGAGCCTCGTCGCCGTCCGGGCCGGCCGTCGATGACACGCCCGTCTCGCCGAGGTTCTCGCTCAGCGGGGGTCGCGCCACATGAGCCACAGCCGCGGTCCGTCGGGCAGGTCGAATGTCTCCGTCACCTCGAAGCCGTGACGTTCATAGAACGAGACGTTCGATTCCTTCGACGACTCCAGGTACGCGGGGAGGCCCTCGGCGTCGCAGCGGGCGAGGCGCTCCCCGAGCAGCGCCGACCCCAGTCCGTGACCCTGGTGGGCGGGGTCGGTTCCGAGCGTCGGCAGATACCAGTGTGGCGGTCGCTTCGGATGGTGACCCTCGATCTGGTTGAACGCCGCGAGCCGGCTCGGCGCCCACCGGATCGACGCGATCGCGACGTATCGGGGAAGGAGGCGCAGCTGGCGTCCCACGCTCACCCGCCACTGGTCGGGGGGTGCCCACACCGCGACCGCGCCGTGGTTCTCGGTCGTGGAGATCTCGGTCGTTTCGCTCAACCCGGCGCCGAGCACGATCTCCCGGAAGAACCGTCGTAACCGGCGGGGCCGTTCGGACGGCTCCGGGAAGAACCACGCGATGACCGGGTCGTCGAGGAACGCCCGGGTCAAGACGTCGGCGAGCTGGTCGTAGTCGGCGGGGTCGGCGGGGAGAACCGGGATCGGCACGGCGCCATCATGGCGCTCCGTGCTGGGAGTCGCGGCTCAGGCGATGCCGGTCTCGATGGGCAGCTGGGCCGGGCCGCACTCGAAGTAGGTCGGGACGTTCTCGTACGTGAAGCTCGACGCGAGCCGAGCCGTCCCGGCCGGGAAACGCTCGAGGAACGACTGGACCCCGATCCGGGCGACGGTCCGGGCCAGCGTGGCGCCGGGGCAGACGTGCTGCCCGTACCCGAACGTGAGGTGCTGGTCGGCGTTGAGACGGTCGACATGGAACTCGTCGCCGGCGTCGAAGATGTCCTCGTCCCGGTTCGCGGACGCGGTCCCGACGATGATGCGATCACCGGCGTGGACCGCCGACGGGCCGACCGTGGTGTCGCGACGACAGCCCCGGGGGACGAACAGCACCGGGGGCGTGACGCGGAGGCTCTCCTCGATCGCCGACGCGAGGCGCGCCTCGTCGTCCCGAACCGCAGCGTCGAGACCGGGGACCGTGAACAGCTGGTAGACGAGGTTGCCGAGCAGCTGGCTCGTGGTGGTCAGACCGCCGGTGATCAGGTTCCGGACCAGGGCCCGCACCTGGGTCGGGTGCAGACGGACATCGTCGACCTCGAGCTGCACGAGGCGTCCGAGCACGTCTGGCGGGGCCTCGTCTCCGAGCTGTTCGGCGCGCCGGCGGATCTGATCGTCGATGTAGCCAGCGAACGCAGGGAACGCGCCCGCGAACCCTTCACCCTGGGCGGTGCGGTTCGTCGCCGGGAAGTCGCTCTCCATCAGCTCCTTGGCCCACCGGGCGATCTGGTCGGCGTCGTCGGCGGGCAACCCGAGGAGATGCACGGTGACACGGTTGGGGAGCGGAACCGTGAACGCGGGGACCAGATCCGCCCGGCCCCGGGCGGGGACCGCCGCGAGCAGCGCGTGGGCGGTGCGGCGGATGAACTCCTCAGCGCCGCGCACCACCTTCGGGGTGAGGGCGGTGACCATGACTCGCCGGACCGCGGTGTGACGGGGCGGGTCCAGCTCTCCGAGGATGCGTTCGTCGGCGGGGATCTCGACGCCGGGGGCCTTGAAGCCGCGGGCGTTCGAGAACGACTCGACGTCTCGCAGTACGGCCAGGCAGGCCGCATGCGTCGTGACGTAGCGCATCCCGCCTTCGATCGGCACGACCGGAGCGTCGCGGCGCAGGTCGGCGAGCAGCGCCCAGGGAGGCTCGACCCGGCTGGCATCGAACAAGTCGAGGCTCGTCGGGCGGTCGGGCCCCGGTCCGTCACTCGTCACGTAACGACCGGAGCGCGGTCGGGGGCCGTGTCGGCCCAGTTCGCACCGTCGGCCGGCTCGGACGAGCCGTCAGCCACCACCCGCGGCCGCGGCCCGCTTGCCCATCTCTTCGGGTGAGACGTCCTCGACGTGCGTCGAGATGCTCCAACGATGCCCGAACGGGTCTTCGATCTGGCCTGACCGGTCACCGTAGAACTTGTTCTCCACCGGCTGGAGCACCGTCGCGCCCGACTGCACGGCCTGGTTGAACGTCGCGTCGACATCGTCGACGTACACGCAGATGGTCACCGGTGTCCCGCCGACAGTCTTCGGGGACACGACGCCCATCTCGCGATGCTCGTCGGCGAGCATGATCACCGAGTCGCCGATGGTGAGCTCGGCGTGACCGACCTTGCCGTTCGGTTCCGCCATCCGCATGCGTTCACCAGCGCCGAAGACCTGCTGGTAGAAGTCGATGGCCGCCGACGCGCCATCGACGCACAGATACGGCATGACGGACGGGTAACCGTCAGGGATCGGCTTCACCGAGGGGCTCATTGCTCTCCTTCATCACCGGCCGGTGGGCTGCCTGGCGCTCATCCTCGCGCGCCCGGCGCAACCGTCACCCCAGCCGCTCCGAGGCAGACGTCATCGGGTGCCCGATCGGGAACCGCAACGACCGGTCAGGACCATCCGAGCGCGACGCTCAGGCACCACCACTCGAGCGGACCGGAACGATCGTGTCGCGGCTCTGGAGCAGAGCCCGCAGGCCGATCAGCGCCGCGAGGCCGGCGATCACCGCGACCCCGACCGCCGGAAGGGTGGTCGCGAACCGGCCCGTCGTGCTCAACGACCCGGAGGCGAACACGCCACCACCGACCACCGAGCCACCTCGACCCACCGAGACCGCCGTCGTCGGAGGGTCGACTGCGGCGTAGATCCCGGTCCCGGCGAGGAGCATCCCCAAGAACACACCGGCCCGGAGCAGCCACGGCACGGCACGCGACCGGTACCCCGCCACGACCGCCCAGCTGAGCAACAGCACCGACCCGAGGACCAGGACGGCCTCAAAGGGCCCGAACCCCAACGCGATGACCTGACTCAGGTAATGGACCGACGCCTCCCGCAAGGCATCGATCGGGCCCAGGATCTTCCCGGTCAAGATCAACGCGTCGAGCAGCAGCACCGCCCCTCCTACGACCACCCACAGCCGCCGCATCGCGGTCCTCCTCACCTGCTCTGACCCGCACCGGATGTTGTAGTGGCTCAGCACCCACCGCCACACGCGCCAGCTCGATGGGGGGCGGGAACGCCCGGGACGGGAGGCGCTCAGCCGGCCGGTGAGCCCGGAGAATCAAGGGCGTTTCCACCGAGGCGCGATGGTGTTCGAACCCGGCCTGGAGGCTCACCACCGACGCCCGCGGCCCGAAGCGGCGCCCACCGGTACAGGCGGCGTAAGAGACGAGGTCCGCCCGGTCGAACTCCCGCGGGCCGAGGCGATGCGCCGCCGTGCCCCCGGGTTCCGCCGGGCACGGATCCTCGTCACTCATCGCCTCGGGGCCGGTGTCGCCATGTCGTTCCACCAACGCTGGACCAACCGCCCTCTTTCCAGTGACGTACCAAAACGTCGAAACCGACGCCCTACCGTGGGCACCATGACCAACCTGTACCACTCTGGTGCACGGCACCTCCAGGACCGTTTCGACAGCCGTCGGATCGCCGACCGCCTCGAGCAGGTCACGGTGCACGACACGTTCACCGACGACGACCGGGCCTTCATCGAACGATGCTCGATGTTCTTCCTCGCCACCGCCGACGCTGACGGTCGGCCTGACTGCTCCTACAAGGGTGGGCGCCCCGGCTTTGTCCGCGTCCTCGACGAGCAGACGCTGGCCTTCCCGAGCTATGACGGCAACGGCATGTTCCGCAGCCTCGGCAACACCGTCGTGAACCCGAACGTCGGGATGCTCTTCATCGACTTCGAGCATCCGAACCGCCTGCGCGTGAACGGCATCGCCTCGCTGCACGACGACGCCACCCTGGTCGACGCCTTCGATGGCGCCCAGCTCGTGGTCCAGGTCCACGCCGAGCGCATCTTCCCCAACTGCCCCCGGTACATCCACCGCATGCAGCTCGTCGAGCACTCGGTCTACGCACCCAGTCCCGGGCACGTCCCGCCCACCCCGGAGTGGAAGAAGATGGAGGTGTTCCGGGACTACCTCCCGGGTCGCCCCACGGGGGGCGCGCTGTGATTCAGGGACGAGCGGTGGTCTCCGCCAAGCGGCGCGACAGGTAGCGGCGCTCGGCGTCGCTCGTCGCGAACTCGAGCGCGTCGCGATAGGCGGCGGCCGCGTCGGCGGAACGCCCGAGCCGGCGGAGCAGGTCGGCCCGGGTCGCCGGAAGCAGGTGGTACCCGTCCAGGGACCCGGAGGCGTCGAGCGCCTCGACGACCCGAAGCCCAGCCTCGGGACCGTCGGCCATCGCGACGGCCACCGCCCGGTTCAGCTCCACCACCGGGGAGGGCACCATCCGCACGAGCTCCCCGTAGAGCGCTGCGATCTCGACCCAATCCGTCGCGGCCGCGTCCGGCGCGCTGGCGTGACACGCGGCGATCGCGGCCTGCACCTGATACGGGCCCGGTTGGCGACGCCGCAACGCGGCATCAAGCAGCGCCAGCCCCTCGCTGATCACGGCCCGATCCCACCGGTCGCGGTCCTGTTCCTCGAGCGGGACGAGGTCACCGGCGTCGTCGACCCGCCCGGCCCGGCGGGCGTCGTGCAAGAGCATGAGGGCCAGGAGCCCGAGCGCCTCGGGTTCGTCCGGCATCAGGTCGGTGAGCGTCCGGGCCAGGCGGATCGCCTCGCCGCACAGGCCGCGACGCACCAGGTCAGCACCGGCGGTCGCGGCGTACCCCTCGTTGAAGAGCAGGTACAGCACCGCCAACACCGCGCCGGTCCGATCCGGCAGCAGATGCGCCGGAGGCACCCGGTACGGGATGCCGGCGTGACGGATCTTGCGCTTCGCCCGCACCAGCCGCTGCGCGAGGGTCGCCTCCGGAACGAGAAACGCCCTGGCGATCTCCGGCGTCGTGAGGCCGGCCAAGGTTCGCAACGTCAACGCCACCTGGGCTTCGACGGACAACGCGGGGTGACAGCAGGTGAAGATCAGCCGCAGCCGGTCATCCTCAACGCCGCTGTCGTCACCACTCGGCTCGTCCGCGGGGGACAGCACGGCGACCTCCTGCAGCTTGGCGGCCCCAGTCGCGGCGCGGCGCAACTGGTCCACGGCGCGATGGCGCGCCGTCGTGATGAGCCACGCGCCGGGGTTGCGGGGAACGCCGTCGCGGGGCCAGCGTTCCAGCGCCCGCGCGACGGCGTCCTGCGCACACTCCTCGGCGAGGTCCCAGTCACCCGTCGACGCGATCAGGGACGCGACGATCCGGCCCCATTCCTCACGAAAGACGCGGGCGACCGCGGCCTCGACCTCGGCGGCTACATCTCCCAGATCGGCCTCACCTCGATCGTCCCGACGCGCGCGCCGGGGATCTTCGCCGCGATCTCAATGGCCTCGTCGAGGTCCTTGCAGTCCACGGCGTAGTAGCCGCCGATCTGCTCCTTGGTCTCGGCGAACGGCCCGTCGGAGGTCAGGACCTCGCCGTCCCGGACCCGCACGGTGGTGGCGTCGGTCGTCGGTCGCAGCCGCTCACCGCCCTGCAGGACGCCTCGACGCCCCATCTCCTCCACGAACGTGCCGTACTCGGCCATCATCCCCGACCCCTCCTCGGGGCTGAGCGCCGCCACCGTGGACTCATCGGTGCAGATCATCAACAGGTAACGCATGGCTCCTCCTCGTCGCCTCGGTCTTCACCCCTACGACGAATCGGGTCGGGCCAGATCGACACCCGGACCGGCGGCCGACGCCTCGCTGCCGGATCGAGGCTACGCGACGCCCTCCCGCCTATGGCGCGCCACGACTTAGGGACGGTCGCCATGGCCGCCACCGGGACGGAGGAGCGTCGATGCGGTGGGTGTCGCGGGTGGGTGCCGCGCTGGCCGCGGTGACCTTCACCAACCCCGGCGTCCAGACCCCCTTCACGGTCGCCAATGGCGTGTGCGGCTATCTGGTTACCGCCTTCGGCGCGCAAGGCGGTGCCGGCAACTCCGGTGGGACCGGCGGCGCCGCCCGAAGCAGCTTTGGGACGACCATCACGCCGGCGGCGAACGGCGGTAACGGCAGCGTAATTCTCATCGCGATCTCGGGACCGTGTGTCGCTCCGACGGCGGCGACGAACATCCAACCTCGCTTCACCGGATAGGCGCGCCCGACCGGAGCGCGTCGGGGCCGGTCACTCACCCGCGGCTGCGGGTCGCCGCGGGCAAACCCGATGGCCGGTGCTTCGCCCATCGCGCCGACCACGCTTGGAGGGGCTCGATGGCCTCACCGAGCTGGGTGCCGATCGCGGTCAGCTCGTAGTTCGCGGAGGGTTGCTGGCGGATGAGGCCGGCGTCGACGAGCTCCTTGAGCCGCTCGTACAGCACGCTCGACGACATCGCGTCGCACCGAACGCGCAACGCTCGGGCGCCGAGCGGGCCGTCGCGCAGCTCCCAGAGCAGTCGAAGTGACCAGCGGCGCCCGAGCAGATCGAGGGCCGCCATCAGCGGGCGGCCGGTGCTCGATCCCCGAACCTGGTTCCCTGGTCGAGCCGGGCGTACCACGGGCTCTCCTTTTTGCGTGTTCTGAATCCGAAACGATACGGTACTCGCGTCTCGGATTCCGGAACGCGACCAGGAGGCCGCCGCCATGCGGATCGCACCCCTCGAGCCCCCGTTCGAGCCACCCGTAGCCGATCAGCTGCGCTCGATGATGCCGGCCGGGCTGGAACCCATTGCCTTGTTCCGGACCTTCGCCAAGAACCTCGCGATGGCCCAGGCCATGGGACCGTGGGGGAGTTACGAACTCGGCCGCAGCCTGTCGGTCGGGGTCCGCGACCGGGAGATCATCATCGACCGGACCTGTGCCCGGTGCGGCTGCGAATACGAGTGGGGTGTCCACGTCGCGTTCTTCACCGAGCGGGCGGGGCTGAGCGCCTCCCAGATCGCGTCGCTCACCCATGGCCGCGCTGAGGACCCCTGCTGGGACACCGACCGCGACCGGGTGCTGATCCGCCTCGCCGACGCGCTCCACGACGACGCGGACGTCAGCGACGACCTCTGGTCCGCCCTCGCGACGGAGTTCGACGAAGCCCAGCTTCTCGACCTCACCATGCTGTGTGGCTGGTACCACGCCATCAGCTTCACCGCCCGATCGACCCGGGTGCCGCTCGAACCCGGGGCGCCGACCTTCGCATCGATCAAGAGGAGCTGACGCCCGAAGCGTCTGCCCGCACCACCCCGTGGCTGCTCGCAGCACCTCCCGATACGCGCGGGGTCGCATCCGAGATGGCCGCGTTGAAGCTCAGCAATCGCGCGTGGCGGGGGTGCTTGGGCCCGCGACGACCGTCGAGGCGCGAACGGGTCGCAAGGTCTCGAACGCGCTCACGCTCAACGGCTGGCGTGAGTCGGCTCGTTGGGCGCTGACCAGAGGAGTGCCTCCAGTTCCCGGCGGGCGGCTGGGTCTTCACACCAGGTGACGGGCGCTCCGGTCGGATGTCGACCCCACATCATCAGGAGCCGGCTGGCGGGGTCCGTGATGACCGTCGGAGCGCGGTCGTCGCACTCGGAGATCTCGAAGCGAGCCTGTCCTTGCTCGGCGACCAGGATCACATCGGGCCGGCCGGGTGAGCGGAGCACGGCCCGGGCGTTCCCTACGCCGGCTCGACCGGCACGGACCGTCGGTGATTCGGCACTACCGGGGAGCATGTCGTTCAGGACCGTCGCCGCGTGCGTCGTGAGCTCGGGTGCGGCGAGCAAGCTCCGACCGATCTCGTCGTCGCCCACGAGATCCCAACGGTGCAGGGCCGCTTCGCTGCGCCCGTGGAGGTCCAGCTCGGAGGACGTCAGCCGCCTTCCTGCAAACCCGACGGTGCTTGATTCACCGGTGGCGGCCAACGCCTCGGTCGCGGCGCCGAGCCGGAGCGCTTCGACGACCAGCCGGTCCCGCAGATCCGCGTCGGACATCGCCACAAAGGGGGCCTCGCGGTCCTCGAACGCCCTGGTTGGACGCTCCGGCTCTCCTGCGAGGGCCGCTTCGACCAGGTCGGCCATCTCCGCCGCCCCCGCGGCGAGGTGGGCGGTCAGATCGTGCGCCGTCCACCCGGCGCACCTGGTGGGCGCTTCTGGTGGGGTGGCCTCGAGCGCGGTGAGGAATGCGGTCGCTTCATCCATGGGTCCAATCTCCGCTTCGACCGCGGGCTTGGCTATCCGGATCTGGGCACCCGGTGACGCGAGAGCACCGAGGCCCGAGGCCCGAGGACCGAGGGCGAACCGGATTCCCCGACGGCCGGGGCCGACCCAACGGCTCACCAACCGGCGACGGGGAAGATCGACGGATGGGGCTGGGGCCCAGGCCGGGATGAGGCTGAGTACCGCCTACTCAGGTCCCCCCGATGCCGGTCAGACAGACTGCGGGCGACGCTGCCGATTAGGAGGATCCCGCCGTGACTGACAACGACCCGGACTTCGCGCCAATTGAAGGCATCGACCTCGAGTCCTACGCGAAGGCCACCGCAGCGGTCGCCAAGGCTGGCGCGACGACCGCCGAGGAAGCCGCGAAGGTTGCTGAGGGCGCAGGCATCCCGGCCGGGAAATGGCAGGCGGTGAGCGACGGGTGGGTCGCACGCATGAGCCAGAGCATGGCGGTGCGCACGCAGTTCGGCGCGCTCTACATGAAGTACTGACCGCGCGCGCTCCTTCGGATCCCACGTAGGCCCGCACGCCGCGGTGGGCCTGGTGGCGGTGCCGGGGGGATCGGCCAGCGGCGACCGCGATCAGTTGGTGGTCGTAACCGAAGGAGCAGTACCGCTGTCTTCGAACTCGGTGGGGTCCAAACCGCCGGTTTGGCAGCGTCAAACTCCTGAAACGTTCCGGTAACAAGCCGGAGCGAGACGCGGGGACCATGGGTGACCTCCTCGGCGACTACACCCTCGGAACCACCTGGGACGAGATGTTCGCGGCGGCGAGTCGTCCCCGGGGCCAGTACGAGGCGCTCCACGACGCGTTGGGGGCGTTGTCAGAACGCACTTCGAGGAACGCTGCGCGGCCCGCGACCGCGCGTTCCGCCAGCAAGGGATCACGTTCGCCCACTTGGGGGAGGAACGCCCGTTCCCTCTGGATCTCGTACCTCGTATCCTCCCGTCGGAGGAGTGGGAGACGGTCGAGGCGGGGGTGCGCCAGCGGGTCTTCGCGCTCGAAGCGTTCCTTGCTGACGTGTATGGACCGGGCGGGATCTTGGCCGACGGTGTCGTCCCGCGTCATCTCGTCGCGACATCTGGGCTGGACCACCGTGACGACCACCGCGGTCGAGGTGCTCCGACAGCGACGGGGTGTCTGCCAGGACTTCGCGCACCTCGCGTTGGCGCTCCGGCGCCTGAATGGCATCCCGGCGCGGTCCGCGTCCGGGTACCTCTTCCCGGACGCGGACGCCGAGCTCGGCGCCACCCTCGCGGGGCAGAGCCACGCGTGGCTCGAAGCGTGGGTCGGTGACTGGTCCCGCTCGACCCGACCGCCGGCAGCCCCGTCGCCCAACTCCACGTCGTCGTGGCCCGGGGCCGGGACTGCGCCGACGTTCCCCCGCTCAAGGGTGTGTATCAGGGCGGTCCCGCGAAGGGACTCACCGTCGGCGTCGAGTTGACGCGACTCGCGTGAGGCATGCGACCTGGGTCCCAGGGGTTGCTCACCAATTCGGAGGATGGGGTCATCCTCGCCGCTTAGGTTGATGCTCGTGGCGATGGAACTGACAGTTGTCGATGCCTTCACTACCGAACCGTTCACGGGCAACCCCGCGGCGGTGACCATCCTCGAAGCGTTTCCTGACGACATCCGCATGCAGGCAGTGGCGAGAGAGATAAACCTGTCCGAGACCGCTTTCATCGTCAGGCGAGCGGACGGTGACCGTGATCTCCGGTGGTTCACGCCAACAGTCGAGGTCGAACTGTGTGGGCATGCAACCCTCGCCTCCGCTCATGTTCTTGGTGGTTCGGGCCGGTTCCACACCCGAAGCGGCCTCCTGGTCTGTCGAACGGTCGACGATGACTGGATCGAGATGGACCTTCCCGCTGACCCACCAACCCCAGCGCCGCTTCCTCTGACCTTGGGCCTCGCTGGTGTTCGCTGGCACGGATTGGGTCGCGAGGACGCGCTCATTGCGCTCAAGGTGATGGCGCAACGCGAGCACGCTCGGCTTGCGCGATCTTGGAGGCGCCGAACAGCGTGGCAGTACGGATCACCGAACCACGATGAACCCGTCACCGCTGAGGTGTTCCACCACCATCCACCGGATGCCGCGCCATCCCGCGACGCAAAACGCGCCATTCGAGGACGAGTGCGGGTCCCGTGGCGAGGGCGAGCGAAACCGAATCGCGATTCGTCTGTTGACCTGCGTAAACGTTGTGAATTCGACGACGGTGTGGACCTGAGGGGACTTGAACCCCTGACTTCCTCCATGCCATGGAGGCGCTCTACCGGACTGAGCTACAGGCCCAGGGGAGACGCAACGGTACCAGTGGCACTCGGGGCGGCCGTGGTCTTCTACGAACGACCGTTCGACCTGCCGGCTTCGGATAGGGGGCAGGGTCGGTCAAGGTCGTCGCTACGCTCGCCGTCGCCATGAACGACGACGCGACACCGGCTACCAGCGCGACCCCGCCGTACCGGTACGACGCGCGCCGCGCCAATGAGCTCGAGTCGAAATGGCAGGACTACTGGGAGGAGCATCGGACCTTCTGGACCCCGAATCCTGGCGGCCCGTTGATTGACGGTTTCGAACGGGTGGCGGACCGGCCGAAGCTCTACGTGTTGGACATGTTCCCGTACCCGAGTGGCGCCGGCCTCCACGTCGGTCATCCACTCGGATACATCGGCACCGACGTCTACGCCCGGTATCAGCGCATGAGGGGCCACAACGTGCTCCACGCGATGGGGTATGACGCGTTCGGGCTCCCGGCCGAGCAGTACGCGCTCCAAACCGGTCAGCACCCGCGCGTCACCACCGAGCAGAACATCACCAACATGCGCCGCCAGCTCCGTGCGCTCGGGCTTGGCCACGACCCGCGTCGGGGGGTGGCCACGACCGATGTCCACTACTACCGGTGGACCCAATGGATCTTCCTTCGCATCTTCAACGCCTGGTACGACGACGACGCCGACCGGGCCCGTCCGATCGTCGAGCTCGTCGCCGAGCTCGACGCCGCCGCCCGTGAGCCGGTCAGCGGCGCGAACCCGGAGGGCCGGCCGTGGTCCGAGCTTGACGACCGAACTCGACGTCGCGTCGTGGACTCCTACCGGCTCGCCTATAGAGAGGAGGCCCCGGTCAACTGGTGCCCGGCGCTCGGCACCGTCCTCGCCAACGAAGAGGTCACGGCCGATGGTCGCAGCGAGCGGGGCAACCACCCGGTGTTCAAGCGCCCGCTCGAGCAGTGGATGCTGCGCATCACCAAGTACGCCGATCGGCTCCTCGCCGATCTCGACCTGATCGACTGGCCTGAGCCGATCAAGGTGATGCAGCGCAACTGGATCGGGCGCAGCACCGGCGCCTCCATCCGCTTCCCGGTCGACGCCCACGAGGGTCTCGACATCGAGGTGTTCACGACCCGTCCCGACACGATCTTTGGAGCGACGTATCTCGTCCTCGCGCCCGAGCATCCGCTCGTCGATCGCATCGTGCCGACTGACTGGCCCGGCGCGCTGTTGAGCGACGAGACCACCGCCATCCCGGCGGCCTGGCGTGGGGTTGTCGGTGCCGACGTCACACCATCCGAGGCCATCGTCCGGTACCGCGGGTTCGTCTCGGGGCGCACCGAGCTCGAACGTCAAGCCGAGGGACGCGAGAAGACCGGTGTGTTCACCGGCGCCTTCGCCGAGAATCCGGCGACCGGTGCCGCGATCCCGGTGTTCGTGGCCGACTACGTCCTGATGGGCTACGGGACGGGGGCGATCATGGCGGTCCCCGGCGAGGACCAGCGCGACTGGGATTTCGCCACCGGGTTCGACCTCCCGATCGTCCGGACCGTCCAGCCGCCACCCGATTTCAGCGGAGCGGCGTTCGTCGGTGACGGACCGGCTCTCAACAGCGGGTTTCTCGACGGCCTCCACATCGAGGAGGCCAAACGCCGCATCGTCGAGTGGCTCGAGACGAACGGCACCGGGGCCGGGACCGTCACCTACAAGCTGCGCGACTGGCTGTTCAGCCGCCAGCGGTACTGGGGTGAGCCGTTCCCGATCGTTTACGGCGACGATGGTCTCCCGATCGCGTTACCCGACTCGATGCTCCCCGTCGAGCTCCCCGACCTCGAGGAGTTCGAACCGGTCGTGACCGACGACGCGGCCGACACGCCACCGGAGCCGCCGCTGGCCCGCGCGCAGCACTGGGTCGAGGTCACCCTCGACCTCGGCGACGGCCCGCGCCGCTACCGCCGCGAGACGAACACCATGCCGCAGTGGGCCGGCTCCTGCTGGTACTACCTGCGCTACCTGGACCCGACGAACGAGAACCGCCTCGTCGACCCAGACGTCGAGCGCTACTGGATGGCCGGCGACGGCGGCGGCGGCGTGGACCTGTACGTCGGCGGTGTCGAGCACGCCGTGCTGCACCTGCTGTACGCCCGCTTCTGGCACAAGATCCTCGCGGACCTCGGCTTCGTCTCGACGCTCGAACCGTTCCATCGGCTCTTCAACCAGGGCTACATCCAAGCTCCGGCGTTCCAAGACGCCCGCGGTCTCTACGTCGAGGCGTCCGAAGTCGTGGAACACGGCGGCCAGCTCACGCTCCACGGGGAGCCAGTCACCCGCGAGTACGGGAAGATGGGCAAGAGCCTGAAGAACGTCGTCACCCCCGACGACGTGTACCGCGACTACGGGGCGGACACGTTGCGGCTCTACGAGATGTTCATGGGCCCTCTCGACGCGAGCCGGCCGTGGAGCACCAACGACATCGTCGGCGTCCACCGGTTCCTCCAACGCCTGTGGCGCAACATCATCGACGAGGAGACCGACGTCGTGCGGGTCGGGACGACGCCCGCCGACCCCGAGACGCGCCGCCTCCTGCACCGCACCATCGCCGCGGTCCGCGCCGACATGGCTGCCCTCAAGTTCAACACCGCCATCGCCCGGCTCTTCGAGCTCAACAACCAGCTCACCCGTCTCGTCACGGAGACCGGCGAATCGCCGCGTGAAGTGGTCGAACCCCTCGTGCTGATGCTCGGCCCGCTCACCCCCCACATCGCCGAGGAGCTCTGGGCCCGCCTCGGCCGGCAGGCGTCGCTCGCATTCGAGCCGTTCCCCGAACCGGACCCCGACCAACTCGTGGTCGACACGATCGAGATCGCGGTGCAGGTGAACGGCAAGACCCGAGGGCGAGTGGCGGTCCCCGCCGACGCCGCCGACACCGACCTCGAGGCCGCGGCTCGGGCCGAGCCCCGCGTCGCGAACCTCCTCGCCGACGTCACCGTTGGCAGGGTCATCGTCGTCCCGGGACGCCTCGTCAATTTCGTGCTCGGCTGATACCGTCGCCGGCCGGCGCCTGCGCCGCGGCCGCTTCCCCCGCCACTTCCTCCGGAGCTTGTGTCTTCCCGGAGGTGCACGACGTGGCCGAGTCCGACTCTCCCCGCTCCTTCGGCGCGCCCGACGACGACCTGATCCCCGACCCGAGCTTTTGGGGTCCGAGCCACGTCGCCGAACCCGGGCGACACCGACGGCGACGCCCCCCGGGCGTCGCCGAG
>DAIPLE010000130.1:0-6435 GCA_036769425.1 Actinomycetota bacterium | reverse complement strand
CCGCTCCTCGCGTGGGGCGCGGTCACGCCGTTCGCGGGGTTCACGGTCGCGCTCTGGTCGTGGAGACGGAGCATCGGCCCGCGCGGCGCGGTCCTGACCGTCGGACCCGTCGGCGTCGTCGCCGGCGAGGCTGAGCGACAGCTTCCCGGCGTTGTCGATGTCATCGACCCGCACGGTGACTTCTTCGCCGAGGCTGAGCACGTCTTCGACCCGGTCGATGCGCTTGCCGCGACCGAGCTTCGAGATGTGCAGCAGCCCGTCCTTGCCCGGGAGGACGTTCACGAACGCGCCGAACTTGGTGATGTTGACGACCCTGCCGGTGTACTCGGCGCCAAGGTCCGCGGTTGGCGGGTCGAGGATCAGCTCGATGCGGCGACGGGCTTCTTCCACCGCCGACGATTCCTTCGATCCGACCGTGACCGTCCCGACCGCCCCGTTGTCGGAGACCGACACATCGGCGCCGGTCTCTTGGGTGATGGTGTTGATGACCTTGCCCTTCGGGCCGATCACCTCGCCGATCTTGTCGATCGGGATCTCAAAGCTGATGATCTTCGGCGCGGTTGGCTTCACGTCGTCGCGGGGCTTGGCGATCGCGTCGTTCATCACGTCGAGGATGGTGATGCGTGCTTCGTGGGCTTGGCGGAGCGCCTGGGTGAGGACGTCCGCGGGGAGTCCGTCGATCTTGGTGTCGAGCTGGAGGGCGGTGACGAACTCCCGGGTACCGGCGACCTTGAAGTCCATGTCCCCGAACGCGTCTTCGGCGCCGAGGATGTCGGTGAGGGTCGTGTACTTGCCGTCTGCATGGACGAGCCCCATGGCGATGCCGGCCACGGGCTGCTTGATGGGCACGCCGGCGTCCATGAGGGACAGGGTCGAGCCGCACACCGACGCCATCGACGTGGAGCCGTTCGACGAGAGGACGTCGGAGACGACGCGCATCGTGTACGGCCATTCCTCGGAGCTCGGGAGGACGGGGACGAGGGCCCGCTCGGCGAGCGCGCCGTGGCCGATCTCGCGACGCTTGGGTGATCCGACCCGGCCGGTCTCCCCGGTGGAGAACGGCGGGAAGTTGTAGTGGTGCATGTAGCGCTTGCGGTCGTCGATACCGATGGTGTCGAGCATCTGTTCCATGCGGGGCATGCCGAGCGTGGCGACGCTGAGCACCTGGGTCTCGCCCCGCTGGAAGAGGCCGGTGCCGTGCGCGGTCGGGATGATGCTGATCTCGGCCGACAGGGCTCGGAGGTCGGCCGGGGAGCGGCCGTCGATTCGGATGCCTTCCTCGACGATGCGGGTCCGCACGACTTGCTTCTGCAGGGAGCGGAACGCCTTCTTGACCTGCCCGGCCCGGTCGGCGAACGGGGCGTCGTCGGCGCCGGCCAGTTCGGCGATGATCGCCGATTCGATCTCGTCGAGGCGGGTATTGCGCGCTGTCTTGTCGGCGATCGCCATCGCTTCGGCGGTGCCGGCCCGCACCGAGTCGGCCACGGCGTCGAAGACGTCGTCGTCGTAGTCGAAGCGCGGCTCGTAGGCGACTTCCTCGATGGGACCGTTGGCCTCTTGGACCTTGCGGACCAGCTCGAGCTGGAGGTCGATGGAGGCGTTGATCCACTGCTTGCACCACTCGAGGCCGTCGGCGATGACGTCCTCGGTGATCTTCGGAGCGCCTTCCTCGTAGAGCCGCCAGGTGGCGTCGGTGCCGCCCGCCTCCACCATCATGATGGCGACGTCACCGTCATGGAGACGGCGGCCGGCGACGACCATCTCGAAGGTCGACTCGTCGCCTTGCTGGTAAGTCGGGTGCGCGACCCATTCGCCGTCAAGGTGCGCGATGCGCGCCGCGCCGATCGGACCCTTGAAGGGAATGCCGGAGACCATCAACGCGGCGGACGCCCCATTGATGGAGGCGATGTCGTGCGGGTTCTCGAGGTCGGCGCCGAGGATCGTCGCGATGACCTGAACCTCGTTGCGGAACCCGTCGGGGAACGACGGGCGCAGCGGCCGGTCGGTGAGCCGGCAGGTGAGGATGGCCTGCTCGCCGGGTCGACCTTCTCGACGGAAGAACGAGCCGGGGATCTTCCCCGCGGCGTACATGCGTTCCTCGACGTCGACGGTGAGGGGAAAGAAATCGATGCCCTCGCGGGGCTTGCTGGTCACGACCGTGGACAGCAGAGTCGTGTCGCCGATCTGGACAACGACCGCGCCGTCGGCAAGGGGGGCGAGTCGGCCAGTCTCGAGGGACATGACCTTGCCGTCGGTCGAGACGGCACCAGAAACTTTGATGGGTGGCACGGGAACGTGCTCCTCTCTGTCAGTGAGAGCGGCGGTTCCCAGTGGTCAGGGTCCGGATGGGGTGCTCCTCCGGGGAGGGCCCAGCCAGGCGCTGGCGACTGACAACCGGCGCAGCTGCGATTACCGACGCAGGCCGAGTTTGGCGATGAGCGCCCGGTACCGTTCGACGTCATTGCGTCGCAGGTAGTCGAGCAGCCGGCGGCGCCGGCCAACCATCATGAGCAACCCCCGGCGCGAGTGATGGTCCTTGTTGTGGACCTTCAAGTGCTCCGTGAGGTGATTGATGCGTTCCGTGAGGATCGCGATCTGCACCTCGGGTGAGCCGGTGTCGGTCTCGTGGAGACGGTGCTGGGAGATGGTGATGGTCGTGTCGGGCATGCGTGGTTTGGCCTATGTACGGGAACGCGAAGGCTACCAGACGCCCTGGGCGAGGCCCCGAGCCGGGTCAGCGGGCGGTCGCGGTGGGTCAGCCGGTGAAACTGGGCGTCGCGAGGACCGCCGGCGCGGTGCAGGACCCGGGCCCAGCCGTGTAGGTGACCGCGACGACGCCGTCGCTGGGTCCAGGGGTGAGGCTGAACACGGTGCCCGCCGGGCCGACACCGGAACCGCCACCGCCACCGCCACCACCACCGGCGTTCGAGCCGTCGCGCTGGTCACCAGACGGGGCGGCGCTCGTCACGTAGCGTGCCGTCGTGGCGAACCGCGGCTCCGACGCCCGACTGGGTCCCCCGATGAGACCGTCGGGTGAACGGTCGGCGAAACGAGGGCGACGGGTCCGGGCGGATCGGCGGTCAATCGTCGAGACTGACGTCATGGGGAGCTTGGCGAGGTCGCGACGCCCGGTGGTGTCCGGAGTGTCCGGACCGAACCCGTCGGAGTGCGTCGATGATGCGGCGAGCGCGGTGACCGCGATGCTCCCCCACCGCCGGTTGACGCGAACCGGACCTCGATGGCACCGGCCGGCGCGCCGGGGAAGGCGGTAGACGATGGAGCACCCGATGTCGCGGCGACGGTTCCTACAGGCGGGTGCCGCCGTTGGCGCCGCTATGGCGGTTCCGGCAGGGGTCGGCTCGGTCTTCGACGCCGCGACCCGGAGCGTGGTGCGCCACCCCGGTTCCCTCCCGTTCCCGCGTCGGCCCCCGGGCACCGACCAGCTCCCCCAGATCGAGCACGTCATCATCGTGATGATGGAGAACCATTCGTACGACAACTACCTGGGGATGCTCGGTCGGGGTGACGGGTTCACGTTGGGGTCAGGGCGCCGTCCGACCAACGCCAACGCGGAGGCGAATGGCGACCTCGTGCACTCCTTCGTGATGCCGGACGCCTGTCAGACCGACCATGGGCCGACCCAGAGCTGGAACGCGAGTCATCGTTCGTTCAACGGGGGCCGCAACGACGGGTTCGTGCTGGGGAGTGGGCCGGTGGCGATGGGCTACTGGACCGCGGAGACGATCCCCTTCTATTACAGCTTGGCCAAGACGTTCCCGGTCTGTGATCGGTGGTTCAGCTCCTGTCTCGCGCAGACCTACCCGAACCGTCGGTTCTTGCTGGCCGGCACCGCGTACGGGAACATCAGCACCGACGCGAAGCACATCCTCGCCCCGTCACCGGCGAACGGGACGATCATGGATCAGCTCAACGCTCACGGGGTCTCGTGGCGTGACTACTACACCGATCTCCCGTCGGCGGGGTTGTTCAAGTCGCTGGTCGACAACGATCGGGACAAGCTGGTGCCGATCGCTCAGTACTACGCGGACGCGGCGGCGGGTTCGCTTCCGGGGGTGTGCTTGGTCGAGCCGAACTTCGGCCAGGCATCCGAGGAGGATCCCCAAGACATCCAGACGGGGGAGGCGTTCGTGTCGCAGGTGGTGGAGGCCGCGATGCACGGTCCGGGTTGGGACAAGACGGTGCTCATCTGGAACTACGACGAGGGCGGCGGGTACTACGACCATGTTCCGCCCCCCCGGGCGATCAAGCCTGATGACATCCCGCCCGAGATTCAGGTGCCACCCGACCAGCCTGGCGGCTATGACCGGTACGGGTTCCGGGTCCCGGCGGTGATCGTGTCCCCGTTCGCGCGACGCGACTACGTGTCACACGTCGTGCACGACCACACGTCGATCTTGAAGCTCATCGAGACGAAGTGGAACCTGCCCGCGCTCACCTTCCGGGACGCCAACGCCGACAACCTCTTGGATGCGCTGGATCTGCGAGGCCGACCCGCGTTTCGCACACCGCCGGCACTCGCGGCGCCGGGGGTGTCATCGAAACCGTCGGCGTGCCTGCCCGGTCAGGCCGGCGTGATCCCCCCGCCCGGCGCGGTGACCTCCCGAACCGGGGCCACGGTCCCGAGCAGCTGACCGGCCGACGTTCACCGGGGCGGTCCCCCTCGGGGCTCCGGGGATCAGGTCGGTTCGGGTGTCAGCGAATCGGATGTCAGTGTGCGATCCCGGTGAGGAACGGCACCAGGTTGGCCAAGAAGTCGTTGGTCGGGCTGGCGCCGGCCGGGTCGTTGTGGGCGTACGTCGACTGGCGGTTGATCAACGTCAACTGACTGGACGGGATCCCGGATTGGTTGGCCAGGACCGTCGTTCCATCCAGGACCCGCTGACCCCCGAGCGCGGCGCCGAACGCATAGATCCGCAACCCCTTCGGCAGGTCGTGACCGTGGGTGGCGCGGACGTTGAGGATGGCTTGGGTCGGGTTGGCGTTGCCGTCCGCGACCGCCCCGGAATCGAGAGTCAGTCGCTGGGGGTGATACCAGGCGGTGCCGTCGAGGCCCAAGAGCCCGGTCCCCGAGAACATGTCGGCGAAGCGCTGGATCGGCGTCAGGGCACCGCTCGGGTCCCAGCCGCGGGGATCGCCGCTCGCGGCGAGTTGTCCGAGGTGGGCTTGCGCGGCGATGAGCCCCATCGGTGAGGTCTTGGTGTCGAGGGCGTAGCCGTACCCGCCCACGTTCGTCGCCGCGACGGGCGGCTTGAGGTTCGCGGGCAGCAGCGGAAACGACGCGAGCAGCGCCGGCGCGTTCGGGGCGTTGTGCACCGTGGTGGCCGACACCGCGTTGAAGAGGCCGGCGTAGGGCGCGCCGATGCCACCGAAGGCCAGCCACGGGGTGCTGGTCTGGAGTGTCTGGAGTGACTGGGTCGCCTGGTCGGTGCTCATCGTCGCCGTCGGGCCGCTCCCGCCGTCGATGAACACGAGCCCGGAGAGGTCCTTCGCGCCCGCCTGTCCGTTGAAGTCCCAGGTGGCGTACGCGGTGGTGATCGAGCCGCCGAGCGAGTGGCCGCCCAGGACGACCCGGCCGCCCTGGCGCTTGGCGGCCTGCACCACGCGCCGGATGTCCTCGACCGCGACCTGCATGCCCCACTGACGCGCGAACGCGACCTGCGCGTCGGGGATGAGCTGAAAATGCTTCGTGATCGTCTTATCGCTGAGCCAGCCGAGGTAGTAGTCGAACAGCTGCTTGGGTGTGGCCTTTCCTTGCTTGGCTTGATTGAGCACCGAGTGATCCTCAAGGAGGTTCTCCCGGCGCTCGACGGCCCACACCTGCCAGTTGGGCGTCTTGCGGACGATGTCCTTCGCCAGCGGTTCGAAGTAGGCGGCGCTGGCCGACGTTCCCGGCACGAGGACGAGGATGTTCTTCGCGCTGGCGGGGCCGGTCTCGAGCACCCCGACCTTGTTGTACTTGGCTGGCGTTCCCGGGGCGGCGAACCCTGCCATTCGCTGGAACCGCACCGACACCGCGGCGGGAGCGGACGCGGCGACTCTGGCCGCGGGAGCACTCGTCGCGGCGAGCGTGGCGAGGGCGAGCGCGGCGGCTCCCACCACCAGCGCGAGCTTTCGAGCCGTCGCGGTCCTGAAGCCCATGCCGTTCCCCCTTGCTGGCCGACCGGGTGGCGACCCGACCCGGCCGAACCGACCATAAACAACGATGTCTTCAAACGATACACGATCGTCTACTAGCGTGTCGGGGGTGCAGGCGCACCCGATCGAGGTCCTGCCCCGCCGTCCCCACGTCGACCTGCGAACCGAGTTGCGGGCCTCACAGGCGGGGCGTCTCATCTGCGCCGTGGCCGACTGCGTCGCCGCCAAGGGCTACACCGCCACCAGCGTCGCCGACATCATCGCCGTCGCCGGTGTGTC
>DAIPLE010000129.1:1684-6468 GCA_036769425.1 Actinomycetota bacterium | reverse complement strand
TGATGCTCCGCCTGGCCGAGAAGGCGTTCTGGCCGGCCCGGATCCCGTTCCCGGTCATGCACGTCGACACCGGCCACAACTTCGACGAGGCGCTCGAGTACCGCGACCGCCGAGTCGCCGAGCTCGACCTGCAGCTCGTCGTCGCGTCGGTCCAGGCCGCAATCGATGCCGGCCGCGTCGTCGAGGAGCACGGCCCGCGCGCCTCCCGGAACCGTCTCCAGACCGTGACGCTCCTCGACGCCATCACCGAGCACCGCTACGACGCGGTGTTCGGCGGCGGGCGCCGCGACGAAGAGAAGGCCCGGGCGAAAGAGCGCGTGTACTCGTTCCGGGACGAGTTCGGCCAGTGGGACCCCAAGAACCAGCGTCCCGAGCTGTGGTCGCTCTACAACGGCCGGCACCGCAAGGGTGAGCACATCCGGGTCTTCCCCCTCTCGAACTGGACCGAGCTCGACATCTGGCAGTACATCGCCGACGACGGCGTCGAGATCCCCTCCATCTACTACGCGCACCGACGCCCCGTCGTCCGCCGCGACGGCATGCTCCTCGCCGTCACCCCCTACCTCGGGCACCTCGACGGCGAGACCCCCGAGACGCTGCTGGTCCGGTTCCGCACCGTGGGCGACGCCACCTGCACCGGCGCCGTCGAATCCGCCGCCGCGACCGTCGCCGCCGTGATCGCCGAGGTCGCCGCGGCGCGGGTCACCGAGCGGGGCGAGACCCGAGCCGACGACCGTATCTCCGAAGCCGGCATGGAGGACCGCAAGCGGGAGGGCTACTTCTAGATGGAGCTCCTCCGCTTCGCGACCGCCGGCTCGGTCGACGACGGGAAGAGCACCCTCATCGGCCGGCTGCTCCTCGAGACGAAGCAGATCTTCGAAGACCAGCTCGAAGCCGTCGAGCGCACCAGCCGCGACCGCGGCTTCGACTACGTCAACCTGGCGTTGCTCACCGACGGGCTCCGAGCCGAACGCGAGCAGGGCATCACCATCGACGTCGCCTACCGGTACTTCGCGACCCCCCGACGCAAGTTCATCATCGCCGACACCCCCGGACACACCCAGTACACGCGCAACATGGTGACCGGCGCGTCCACCGCCGACATGGCCCTCGTCCTCATCGACGCCCGCAAAGGGGTGCTGGAGCAGTCCCGCCGTCACGCCGTGATCGCCTCCCTCCTCCAGGTCAGGCACCTCGTCTTGTGCGTCAACAAGATGGATCTGGTCGACTTCGACGAGAACCGCTTCGACGAGATCTGCGCCGAGTTCACCGAGTTCGCGGCCAAACTCGACATCGACGACTTGGCGTTCATCCCCGTCTCCGCGCTCCACGGCGACAACGTCGTCGCGCACTCGCCGAGCACCCCCTGGTATGAGGGCCCAACGCTGCTCCACCATCTCGAACACGTCTACATCGGTTCCGACCGCAACCTCATCGATGCCCGCTTCCCGGTCCAGTACGTCATCCGGCCGATGAGCCACGACCACCACGACTACCGCGGCTACGCCGGGCAGGTGGCGAGCGGCATGTTCCGGCCCGGCGACGAGGTGCTCGTCCTCCCGAGCGGGTTCACGACCAGCATCGAAGCGATCGACGAGTACGGCGGCCCCGTCGACGAGGCGTATCCCCCCATGTCGGTGAGCGTCCGGCTCGCCGACGACCTCGACATCAGCCGCGGTGACCTGCTGTGTCGCCCCAACAACGCGCCGATCGTGACCCAAGACGTCGACGCCATGGTCTGCTGGTTCACCGACCGGCCCCTACGCGAAGGCGCGGTCTACGCGGTGAAGCACACCACCCGCAGCGCCCGGGCCCGGGTGCAGCGCCTCCAGTACCGCCTGGACGTGAACTCGCTGCACCGCGACGAGGCGCAGGCGTCACTGACGATGAACGACGTCGGCCGGGTCAGCCTGCGCACGACGACGCCTCTGTTCGTCGACGAGTACCGCCGCAACCGGGTCACGGGCTCGTTCATCCTCATCGACGAATCGAACTTCGAGACCGTCGGCGCCGGGATGGTGCTCGGCGCGTCGGCGCCGTGAGCGTCTCGCCGGTGAGCCCCGACGTCGTCTGGCACGACGAGGGGATCTCCCGGGAGGACCGCTGGGCGGCCCGCGGCGTGCACGGCGCCACCGTGTGGCTCACCGGCCTCTCGGGTTCTGGGAAGTCGACGATTGCCGCCGCGGTCGCCGCCGCGCTCACCGACCGAGGAGTTCTCGCCTACACCCTCGACGGTGACAACCTCCGCCACGGCTTGAACGGCGACCTCGGGTTCTCCGCCGGGGACCGGGCCGAGAACATCCGGCGTGTCGCCGAGGTCGCCCGCCTCTGTGCCGACGCCGGCCTCGTCGTCCTGGTCCCGGTCATCAGCCCCTACCGGGCCGGCCGGGACCACGCGCGGGCCATCCACGGCGCCAGCGCCTTGGTCTTCGTCGAGGTGTTCGTGGACGCCCCCCTTGAGGTGTGCGAGACCCGCGACCCGAAGGGCCTCTACCAGCGGGCCCGCGCCGGGGAGCTGTCGGGTCTCACCGGCGTCGACGACCCGTACGAGGCGCCGGAGCACCCCGAGCTCGTCCTCGCCACCGCCGAGCTGAGCCCTACCGGGGCCGCCGCCGCGATCCTCGAGGCGCTCGAGACCCGCGGCGTCGTGGCAAGATCGGACCCCACCGAGGAGGGAGCCGGGTGAGCACCGAGATCGAGGGCGCAGGTCAGGCCCAGGTCCCGTCCCGGCTCGAGCAGGTCCGCGCCGCGGAGCGCGACCTGCTCGTCACCGCGGTGAAGGCCTCGCTGGTGGCCATCCCGATCTGTGTCGTCATCTGGCTCGGGCTCGTGACCATTGCGCTGGCGCTCGCGCACAGCGGCAACTTCCTGGTCGTGTTGCCGATGGCCGGCGGTATCGGGATCGTGGCCGGGGTGTTCTTCGGCGGGTGGGCGGCGTTTCTTTTCAAGGCCCATGCGCTCGACGAGCTCGACCGTCGCGTCGAGCGCCCCTGACGCCACCCCGCCGACACGTCGACGAGGTCAGCCCCCGAAGTTCTCCGTCGCCCAGACCTGCCCGTTGGCGTAGGCGAGACCGATCCCGACCGACGAGTACGCCGGCGACAAGATGTTCGCCCGATGGTCCGGCGAGTTCATCCACGCGGTGTGCATGTCCGCACCCGACATCGAGGCCGGGCCTCGCAAGATGTTCTCCCCGATGGTGTGATAGCCGCGGTAGCCGGGGGAGGTGATCACCGAGTTGAGATCCCGGTGGAAGAAGTTGTTGGTGCTCGCCAGGTACTGGCTCCACGCCGTCGCGAGGCACCCGAGCTGGCCGTTCCACACCAGCGGCGGGAGCCCGTTCATGGCCCGCGAGTTGTTGGTGTAGGC
This sequence comes from Actinomycetota bacterium, assembly GCA_036769425.1. Taxonomy (GTDB): domain Bacteria; phylum Actinomycetota; class Acidimicrobiia; order IMCC26256; family PALSA-555; genus PALSA-555. The sequence goes on along the minus strand of DAIPLE010000129.1, from coordinate 3,099 downwards.
GAAGATCGCGTTCGAAGTGGTGTCCGGCCCGCAGCTCTGGGCGCTGACCGGCGGCGCCGGACCCGATGACGGGGCGCACGCCGCCCCCACGAGGGACAGGGCGGCGACGGCCACCAGGATTCCCGTCCACCTGCGTGCCTTGCCCACGACACCCTCCCGCGTGACTGCTGCGAGAGAGATCGGTCGGTCCCAGCCCCGCCTTGAGCGCTTAGCGTGGCCAAGTGACCACAAACTGCGCGCTGAGGGTGAAAACCCCCAGGAGGGCCGAGGCGGCGACCCGGGGTAAGGGGGCCGAGGGGGTTAGGGCTGGTTGGCTCCGAGGATCGCTTGGAACCGCTCCAGGAGCCCGTCGACCCCAGCCCCGTGGAGAGTCATGCCCCCGTCGATGACGAGGTTCTGACCGGTCACGAACCGGGCCAGGTCTGAGCACAAGAACACCACCACGTCGGCGATGTCCTCGGGCGTGCCGATGCGGGCCAGCGGGGTTTTGGCCTCCATGTGCGGGACGGTCCAATCGAACCCGCGCAACAAGATGTCGGTGAGACCGGTGTGGATCATCCCCGGCGACACCGCGTTTACCCGCACGGTGGGCGCGTACTCGAGCGCCGCGGTGGCGGTCAGCGCCGCCACCGCGGCCTTCGCCGCCGCGTACGGCGCCTCACCGGCCGCGGGTCGGGTCCCGCTGATCGACGCCGTGCTCACCACCGCACCGCCGCCGGTCTCCACGATCAGCGGCGCGCCGACCCGCAGACCGTGAAACACCCCGCTCAGGTTGAGCCGGACGATCCGATCCCACTCTGCGGGGTCCCACTGGTCGATCGGAGCGAGGTTCGACGCACCCGCGTTGTTGAACAGCGTGGTGAGGCCACCCATCCACGCCGCGGCCTCGCCGATGGCTCGTTCCATCGCTGCGGCGTCGGTCACGTCGACCGTCCACGCCCGTCCACCCACTTCATCGGCGGTCGCGGCGGCACCGTCCCCGTTGACGTCGAGGACCGCCACCGTCGCGCCCTCCCGGACCATCGCCCGACACGTCGCCCGGCCGATGCCCGAGGCGCCCCCGGTCACGACGGCTCGCTGCCCGCCGAGCAGTCCCATCGATGCCGCTCCCTCGTTGCCTGCGGCGACCATCATGGTCGGTCGGCCCAACGGAGGGAGCGAACCCGACGCCATGTGGAAGGCCACGGTCAAGGGGATCTTCGCCCGCAAAGTGCGCCTGGCCCTCACCGCGGTCGCGGTGCTGCTCGGCGTCGGCTTCGTGAGCGGCACCTACGTGCTCACCGACACCCTCAACCAGTCCTTCCAGGGTGTGTTCGGCCAGACCCTCGCCGGGGTCAACCTCGTCGTGCAGCGGACCGCGCCGTTCGGCGGAGGTGGCAGCGCCGACCGGGAACGATTCCCCGACAGCGTGGTCA
>DAIPLE010000129.1:0-1584 GCA_036769425.1 Actinomycetota bacterium | reverse complement strand
GGCACCGCCCGCCGGTACGGGTTCCACGTCGGCGACCACGTCGACGTCCTCCTCCAAGGCCCTAAGGAACGCTTCAGGATCGTCGGTCTCTTCGGGGTGGGTGATCGGTTGGACCTCGGCGCGGTGACCTTCGCCGCGTTCGACCTCGGGACCGCTGAGCGGGTCTTCGCCACTCCGGGCCAGCTCGATGCCATCAACGTCACCGCCGCGCCGGGGACGAACTTGGCGATGATGCGCACCCGGCTCCAGGTCGCGCTCGGCCCCGAGTACCAGCTCACCTCGGCGGCCCAGGTCGCACGCGACCGGGGCCAGATCGTCCTCACCTTCCTCGACCTGCTCACCCAACTCCTCCTCGGGTTCGCCGCGATCGGCGTCGTCGTCGCCGCGTTCATCATCTTCAACACCTTCACGATCCTGGTGACGCAACGCACCCGCGAGCTCGGGCTGCTGCGCGCCGTCGGCGCCAGCCGCACCCAGGTCGTGGCCTCGGTCATCGCCGAAGCCGCTGTCATCGGACTCGTCGCCGGCGGCGCCGGCATCGGGATCGGCTACGGCCTCGCCGATCTCCTCCTCTCCTTGTCGTCCCGGCTCGGCTTCGACGTGCCCAGCCAGCCGCTCGTCCTCGAGTCGCGCACCATCGTGGTGGCGCTCGCCGTCGGGGTCTTCGGCACCGTCGCCGCGTCGGCATGGCCCGCGGTGCGGGCCGCCCGGGTCCCCCCGATCGCCGCCACCACCGAGGTCGTCACCACTCGGCCCCGCCCGTTCCGGCGCCGGGCCGTCGTCGGCTCGCTGCTCGTGGCCGCCGGGATCCCGGTGCTCGTCATCGGCCTCGACCGCACCAAGCACGCCAGCGACGTCCTGCGCGAGATCTGGTGGGTGGCGCTCGGAGCGATGCTGGTGTTCTTCGGAGCCGTCGTGCTCCTCGCACTCGTCGCCGGGCCCCTCGCCGGGCTGCTCGGCCGGCCGTTGCGGGCCATCGGAATGACCGGCACCCTCGCTCGCGGCAACGCCATGCGAAACCCCCGCCGCACCGCGGCGACCGCCTCCGCGCTCGTCATCGGCCTCGCCCTCGTCGGCCTCGTCGCCACCTTCGGCGATTCGGCGAAGGCGTCGGTGCGGCGAGCCGTCGACAGTGGCATCCGCGCCGACCTGATCCTCAAGGCCCAGCAGTTCGCCATGTTCTCGCCCGACGTCGCCCGCCGCGTCGCGGCCCTCCCCGCCGTCGGCGCTGTCACCGCGTTCCGGTTCGGCAACGTCCGAGTCCCCATCGGCGGCAACCAAGAGACGATCGCCGGCGCCGACCCGGCCCAGCTGGCCCGAGTCGTCGACCTCGGGGTGGGGCCCGGCAGCATCGCCAACATGGGCGCCGACGGGGTCCTCGTCGCCCAGGACGCCAGCGAGCAGTACCGCCTGGCCGTCGGTCAGGTGGTCAACATGCAGTTCCCACGCGGGATCGAGACGCTCCGCATCGCCGGCATCTACCGCCAACGTGACTTCACCGGAGGGTTCCCGGTCGGATTCGTCGTCGCTGCCGCGGCCTACGAGCAAGGGTTCGGATCCGACGCCCAAGACGCCCTCGTGTAC
>DAIPLE010000128.1:0-6481 GCA_036769425.1 Actinomycetota bacterium | reverse complement strand
CGACCCGGGGTGGAGGTCGTGAACTCGATCAATCCCGTCCGCATCGAGGGTCAGAAGACCGCGGCGTTCGAGATCGTCGACGTGCTGGGTGACGCGCCGACCGTCCACTCGATCCCCGTCGGGAACGCCGGCAACATCACCGCGTACTGGCGGGGATACTGCGAGGACGCCGAAGCGGGTCGAGCGACCCGCCGGCCGCGGATGCTCGGCTGGCAGGCGACCGGGGCGGCACCGATCGTGCGCGGTGAGCCGGTGTTGCATCCCGAGACGCTCGCCACGGCGATCCAGATCGGCAACCCGGCCTCCTGGGCGGGGGCGTTGGCGGCCCGTGACGAATCGGGCGGGTCCATCGGCGCGGTCACCGACTCGGCGATCGTCGACGCCTACCGGCTCCTCGCCGCCACCGTGGGGGTGTTCGTCGAGCCGGCCTCCGCTGCCGCCGTCGCCGGGCTCTTGCAGGCCGCCGCCGAGGGAACGGTCACGTCCTCCGACGTCGTCGTCTGCACCCTCACCGGACATGGACTCAAGGACCCCCAGCGGGCGATCGCCGAGGTGCAGGTCGGCGAGACCGTCGACGCCGACGCCGCGCAGGTCGCCGACGCCGTCGGCCTCTGAGTCGGCCGTTCCTTCCGGCTGTCTCTCTAGGCTCAGGGGATGGACACGCCAGTCGCGCTCGTCACCGGGTCGTCGTCGGGCATCGGCGCGGCCTTCGCCCGGGCGCTCGCCGCCCGCGGCGACCAGGTGATCCTCAGCGCCCGACGCGAGGACCGGCTCCGAGGCCTCGCCGCCGAGCTCGAGCGCGACCACGGGCGGTCGGCCGAGGTGCTCGTTGCCGACCTCGCCACCGATCGGGGCGTCGAGCAGGTCGCGGCGCGTCTCGGTGACCCGGACCGGCCGATCGACCTGCTCGTCAACAACGCCGGGTTCGGGACCGCCGGGGCCCTCTGGGAGCTTGACGCCGAACGCGAGGAACAAGAGATCCGCGTCAACGTCGTGGCCGTCGTCCGGCTGACACACGCCGCGCTCGCGACGATGGTGGGACGAGGGCGCGGCGGCGTGATCAACGTGTCTTCGGTCGCGGGGTACCAGCCGACCCCGTGGGGTGCCACCTACGGGGCGACGAAGGCGTTCGTGTCGAGCTTCACCCACGCCGTACACGAGGAGCTCCGTGGCACGGGCGTGCGGGTGATGGTCCTCGCCCCGGGCTATACCCACACCGAGTTCCACGAGCAGGCGGCCATGCCGGTCGACCAGTCTCCCGAGCTCCTCTGGCAGTCCCCGGAGACGGTCGTGGCGGCGGCGCTGCATGCCTACGAGCGCGGCCGCGTCGTGTGCACGCCCGGACCTCTGAACACCGTGGCCGCCGCGTTCTCCGCGACGCTGCCCGCCGCGATCACGCGCCGGGTTGCCGGGGTCGTCACCCGCCGCACGCACTGACCGTGCGCGCGGGATGGCGCGCCGAGTAGCGGCTACCGTCCGCGGCCGTGCCAACTCTCAGTGCCGTCGTTGCGGCGCGTGCCGGGCAGACACCGGATGACCTGGCGTACATCGGCGACGAGCAGCGCGTCACGTGGCGTGATCACCACGAGCACGCCGACCAGATCGCTGCTCAACTCATTGAGGCTGGCACGCAGCGCGGGGACCGGGTCGCGGTACTCATGCCTGACGGTCCGGCGGTGCATGCCTGCTACCTCGGCGTCGAACGGGCCGGCGCGGTCATCGTCGGCATCGGACCCCGAGCCGGCCGACGCGAAATCGACCATCTCCTTACGGTCACCGACGCCTCGGTCGTGCTCGCTTCACCCGACCTTGCGGCGGATGCCGTGCCCGTCGGCGTGCCCCGACTCCCCATCACCGAGACCGAACCAACTCCATCGGCGGATACGTCCGAGCTGGTCGCGGGACGCGCGATTGACACCGACGACCTGTGGCTCTTGAACTCGACGTCGGGGACGACGGGGCTGCCCAAGTGTGTGATGCATGATCAGCGACGCTGGTTCGCCTTCCATGAGCTCGCGGTCGCCGCGGCGGACCTGTCGTCCGACGATGTCTTCATGAGCGCACTCCCAGCCCCGTTCGGGTTCGGGGTTTGGACCGCCCACGTCACGCCGACCCTCCTGGGGGTCCCGTGCGTCGTGTCGTCACGCTTCGACGCCGAAGCGTGCCTGGCGCTGATCGCGCGGGAACGGGTCACGGTCCTCGCCGCGGTGTCGACGCAGTTCATCATGCTGCTGAACTCCCCCGAGCTCGGTCGCCACGACTTGTCGAGCCTGCGGGTCCTCTTCACTGGCGGCGAGATGGTTCCCGAGCAGCGCGCCACGGAGTTCGAGGATCGCACCGGCTGCACGGTGCTCCAGTTCTACGGTTCGAACGAGACGGGAGCGTTGAGCCGAACCACCCTGGCCGACACCAGGGCCCGACGGCTCCAAACCGCGGGGCGGGTGATCCCCGAGATGCAGGTCCGGCTGTTCGCCGACGACGGAACCGACATCACCGCCACCGGCGGCCCCGGGATCGCCGCGTGCCGAGGCGCCCTCACCTGCCTCGGCTACTACCACGACCCCGACGCCAACGCTGGGCTCTACACGGCCGACGGCTGGATGCTGACCGGCGACCGGTGCACCGTGGACTCCGAGGGCTATCTCACGGTCCGGGGGCGGGCCTCGGACTTCATCATCCGAGGCGGGAAGAACATCAGCGCCGCCCAAGTCGAAGACGAGGTCACCACCCACCCCACGGTCGTGCTCGCCGCCGCCGTCGCGATGCCAGATCCGGTGTTCGGTGAGCGGGTCTGCGTCTACGTGGAGCTGCACTCGGGATCGACCCTCGACCTCGACGGCCTGCGCGGTCACCTCGGAGCCCGGGGGGTCGGCAAGGAGCTCTGGCCCGAGCACCTCGTGGTGCTGGACGCCCTGCCGCGCTCCTCGGGTGGCAAGGTCGCCAAGGGCGCGCTCCGCGATGACGTGCGAGACCGGGTCGGTCCCGGCGGAACCGCATCGTGAGCGCACCGCGAGTCGAGACGGCGGGCGGCGTCCTCGAAGGAGCCACCGTCAACGCTCCAACCGGAGCGGCACTGCACCGGTTCCTCGGCATTCCGTACGCGGCACCGCCGGTCGGACACCGCCGCTGGACTCGTCCGGTCCCGCCGGCACCGTGGACCGGCATTCGGGTCGCCGACACCTTCGGTCCCGCCGCGGCGCAGCGCGAGTCGCTGCCCGCGGCACTCCCCGCGTTTCGCCCCACCGCGACCGCTGAGGACTGCCTCACGCTCAACGTCTGGACCCCGGGCCTCACCGGAAGCCGGCCGGTGATGGTGTGGGTCCACGGTGGCGCCTTCACGACCGGCGGCTCGAGCCAGCCGGTGTACGACGGTGCACGCCTGGCCGCGGAGCAGGACGTCGTCGTGGTCACGATCAACTATCGGCTCGGAGCGCTCGGGTTCGTGTGCCTGGACGATGCCACCCCCGACGGTGATGTCGTCGCAAACGCCGGGCTGCACGACCAACTCGCCGCACTCCGGTGGGTGCGTGACCATGCCGCGGCGCTCGGTGGGAACCCGGAGACGATCACCGTGTTCGGCGAATCGGCGGGCGCCGGCTCGATTCTGCACCTGGTTTCCGCGATGGGCTCGGACCCGCCGTTCACCCGCGCCATCGCCCAGAGCGGCGAGCCCCGCACCATGACCCGCGATGAGGCGAAGGCGGTCGCGGCCGCGTTCGCCGCCGTCGTCGGCGTCGATCGCGCCGACACCGCCCACCTGCGAGACGTGCCCGTCGAAGCGGTCCTCGACGCCCAAGACCGGGTCGCGCTCGAGCTCGTTGCCAAGATCGGGGCGATGCCGTTCGCGCCCAGCGTCGATGGCGGGCTCCTCGACCGCGACGTCAAGGCCGGGGTCGAGGCAGGTCGGGGCACATCGATCGACCTCCTACTCGGAACGACCCGCCACGAGCTCCGGTTGTTCCCCGACCCGGCCGTCGCCACGATGGACGAGGCCCGGCTGCGGCGCCGCGTCTCGCGCGTGATGCCCCACGCCGACCCGACCGCGGCGATCGCCGCCTACCGGGCTGCGCTCCCCGGCGACGTGACGAGCGGTGAGATCTGGGACGCCGTACGCACCGACGTGATGATGCGCATCCCGAACCTGCGCGTGGCCGAGGGGCGCGCCGTCTCGGGTGTGCCAGCGTTCGTATACCGCTTCGACTGGACCGCGCCCGGCCTCGGCGCGGCGCACGCGGTCGACATCCCGTTCACGTTCGGCACCTTCGACCGTGAAGGCTGGGGTGACGCCATCGGCTACGACCGCGACGCGGAGGGTCTCGGCGTCAACCTGCGGGCCGCGTGGGCCGGATTCGCCCGCCACGGTGCTCCGGGCACCGACACGCTGGGACCCTGGCCGCGGTACGAGCCTCCCCGCCGCGCCACGATGCTGCTTAGCCGCCAGTCCGAGATGGTCGACGATCCCGACGGCCTGATCCGCTCCCACCATCCCTGAGTGGACGCCCGCGTCCGGGCGTCCACTCGACGGACCGCCGCGACGTCCCACGTACGATGATCGCATGAAGTGCATCGCGCTCGTCCCCGACGGCTGTGCCGACGAGCCGCTGCCCGAGCTCGGCGGTCGCACACCCCTCGAGGCCGCGGCGATGCCGAACCTGGCCCGTCTCGCCCAGCGCAGCGAGGTCGGACGGGCGACCGTGATCCCGGACGGGCTGCCACCCGGCAGCGATGTCGGGAACATGGCCATCCTCGGGTACGACCCCGTCCAGTTCCACACCGGGCGGGCGCCGATCGAGGCCGCGGCGATGGGCGTGCCACTCGGCCCCGACGAGGTCGCGTTTCGATGCAACCTCGTCACCGTCGAGGACGACACGATGGTCGACTTCGCCGGGGGCCATCCGACCGACGAGCAGAGTCACCCCATCGTGGCCGCCCTCGACGCCGCGCTCGGCGGGGGCCGCGACGGCATCCGCTTCTACCCGGGTGTCGAGTACCGCCACCTGTGCGTCACGCCACGCGATTGGGGCGACGCGGTCTGTGTCCCTCCCCACGACCTCACCGGCAAGGCCACGATCCCACCGACCGGTCCCGCGGCCGGGAAGCTCCGGGCGCTCATGGATGCCTCCCATCCGGTGGTACGTGACGCAGCCGCCGCCCTCGGCTGCCCGGCGACCCAGATCTGGCTATGGGGTCAGGGCGTGGTGCCGGTCCTGCCGGGCTTCGCCGAGCGCTTCGGTGTCAACGGCCGGCTCAGCTCGGCAGTGGACCTGGTGCGCGGCCTGGGTGTGCTCACCGGCCTCGAGGTCCTCGACGTCCCGGGCGCGACCGCTGGCTTCGACAACGACTACCACGCGCAGGTCGAGGCGTGTCTCGCCTCGCTCACCGACCGTCCCTTCTTCTTGTTGCATGTCGAGGCGACCGACGAAGCCGGGCATCAGGGTGACATCACCCAGAAGGTCGCCGAACTCGAACGTTGGGACGCCGAGATCATCGGACCGCTCGTCGAGGCGCTTCACGGCGAACGGCACCGGATCCTGCTCCTGCCCGACCATGCCACGCCGTGCGCCCTTCGCACCCATGTCTCGGATCCTGTTCCGTTCCTCCTTTTCGACGATGCCGTGCCTGCCGCGGGCGGCGTCTACACCGAGGCGGCGGTCGCCGACCGGGATCCGGTTCCTGCGCACACCTTGATGCGTCGCCTCACCGGTTAGGTCCGGGGCCGCGGTTGGTTGCTGCGCCGTCAACGGGCCGGTATATTGGCGCTGCTCCGCCGCTCCGTTCGGTGCGGCAGCACCCCGGCACTCGCCCGGAACCCCGCGCGATTGAGCTTGGCCGGCGTGCGCCCCCCGACCTGCGCCGCGGTCCCCGTTTTTTGGTTCTGGCCTCACCGGCGATGAAACCGGCGGCCCATTGTCATCTCCCCGGCGGTTTCGGCCGCCCGGCGTTTTCTCTCATCTGGTCCACCGGGACCGTCCCCAACTGACCGCACAAGGAGACGACGGCGACATGAGCACCCAGGAGCTCGACCGCTCGATGCTCGACGGCAAGGATCGCGAGGAGCTGCACGCGATCGCGGGTGCGATGGGCGTGAAGGCACCCACCCGGATGCGCAAGTCCGAGCTGATCGACGCCATCCTCGACGCCGCCGAGAGCGGCGGCGATACCACCGGCAACGGTGATCAGCCGGTCGACCCGTCATCCTCGGCTACCCCATCGAGCACCGCCGACGAGGCCGAGAGCCGACCCCGCACCATCCGTTCGGCGCGAGCCTCCGAGCTCGAACGGGACGCGGTCGCCGCGCTCGTCGCCGAAGAGGAAGCCATCCCCAGCGGCGGCGACACCGCCGAGGAGCCCGTGGTCGTCCCCCGGCCGGCCCGCAGCGCCCCCGACAGCGACCCCAGCGGTACCACGCCGACGACGGGAACCGACGATCGCGACGCGACCGACACCGAGTCGACCGGCACCGACTCGGAGCCGCCAGGCG
>DAIPLE010000312.1:0-1968 GCA_036769425.1 Actinomycetota bacterium | reverse complement strand
CGGTCGGAGCGCGCCGCGCAGCATCTTGCGCCGGTGCGCGAAACCGGCGCGCACCAGCCGGAACAGGGTCTCGGTGGACGGGACCTGCACCGGCGGCTCGGCGTGACGGTCGAGGCGCACGAGGACCGACTCGATCTTGGGTTGCGGGACGAACACCGTCGGGGGAACGACGCCCACGACCCGGGCCGCGACGTAGTAGGCGATCTTGACCGACACCGCGCCGTAGGCCGCGTCGCCGGGCCCGGCCGCGAGTCGCTCCCCCACCTCGCGTTGCACCATGACAAGAAGGCGGGTGACCTGGGGGGCGTGCTCGAGCAGGCGGACCACGATCGGGGTCGCGACGTTGTACGGCAGGTTCGACACGCACGCCCAGCCGTCCCCGTCGAGGGTGCCCGGATCGAAGGTGAGCGCGTCGCCGGCGACGACGTCGATGTCGTCTCGACCGGCGACGGTCTGCTCCAGCACGGAGACGAGGTGCCGATCGACCTCGAGCGCCCGGACGTGCGCGCCGGCGTCGGCGAGCGCGACGGTGAGCGATCCGAGTCCGGGACCGATCTCGAGCACCTTCGTGCCGGTGTCGAGTTCGGCGAGGCGCACGATGCGGCGCGCCGTGTTCGGGTCGGTCAGGAAGTGCTGTCCGAGCGCGCGGCTCGGGTGCAGGTCGTGGTCGGCGAGCAGGGCGCGTACCGACACCGGCGGGTAGGGGGGCACGAGCGTGACGGTATCGCGGGGAGCGGGCGAAGTTCCGACCGATCAGCCGTAGCCGAGCGTCTTGCCGCAGCCCCACGCCCCGAACCCGTACTGCTTGCGGATTCGTTCGGCGACGACGATCTGCTGCTCGCGGGACGCAAGTCCGGCATTTGTTGCGAATTGCTGGCCACCGAACGCGTTCCAGGTGCCGTTGTAGAAGCCGACGCCACCCGAGTACTGCGGTCCTTGCATGGCCCAGTTCCCACCCGTCTCGCAGCGGGCGATGTTGTCCCAACGGGGGTCGGCTCGGGTGCCGAAGTAGTGGATGTTCGGCTGGGCGACGACGGTCGGCACCTGGGAGACCGCTACCCGTCCGGCCTCGGAACCGTTGTTGCTCGTCACCGCGTACGCGATGCGCATGATGCCGGCGGCGCCTGCCTGGAGACGAGTCTGGCCGACGTCGAGGTTGGGGTCGGGCAGGGTCTCGTCGGGCAGGTTGTAGGGCGTGGGCACGACCTGCACGTTGGTCGCGACGCGCACGACGGTGACGAACGGGTTGTCGACGGGGATCACCGAGTCGGGCGGCGGGTCGGTGGTGTCCTGGGGTCCGAGCACGACCTTGTAGTTGCTGAGCAGCTCCCGGACGGTGAGGACCGGCAGGTCGTAGTTCACGCCTTGCCCGTCGACCGCGAGGGTGCCCTTGCGTCGGGTGCGGAGCTGCACGGTGGCGCCGGACTGGATCTTGGCCGGCGGAGTCCACAGGGCCACGTTCGCGGGGAGCTTCAGCGACGCGACGAAGTCGCGTGGGATCGAGTAGGCGGTGTAGACGACGCGGGCGGTGCCGTCGAGGTCCACGGTGACCGGGAAGGCGCGCAGCACCCGGACGGTCATGCCGTCCGAGAGCGCCGCGGTCCGGCTCGGCTCGATCCGGTCGTTGGCGCCGAGCGCGACCTTCTGCTCGTTGAGCAAGGCGCCGACGTTGTTCTGGCCGCTCTGGGCAGAGATCAGTCGACCGTCGACGCGGATCTGCACGTGGTCGCCTTGGTTGAAGATCTTCGGCACCGCGTAGACCGCGCCGGCGACGATGACGGTGGCGAGCGCGACGGTGAGCGCGCGGCGGGGTCCGATCCCGGCGAGGCCGCGGTGGCGTCGGGTGATCGCCGGCGGCGGGGTCGTCGCCCGGTCGGGGTCGACGAGCTCGGTGATGTCAGGCAGACCCTCGATGTCGGGCAGCGGCAGCCACGACGTCTCGTCGTGGGGCTCGGCGCGCGCCGGCGA
>DAIPLE010000127.1:0-6514 GCA_036769425.1 Actinomycetota bacterium | reverse complement strand
ATGTTGCCGACACCGACGATTCCCATCCGGACGCGATCCACCGTCAGGCTCCTTGCTCGTGGGAACGCCACAGTACGGTGTGGGTGCTCGAACGGGCGCTCCCCCGGCACCGAACCTCGAAGGCTCAGCCATGAAGCTCACCCGGATCCTGCACGCATCGGTGAACGTCGAGGACCGCCTCGAACCGACCGCGGCGTTCTACACCACGATCCTCGAGCTCGATCCGGCGCCGCGACCGACGATCCCGGGGATCGCGGGTCAGTGGTTCTCGGTCGGCGACGCGCAGCTCCACCTCGTCGACGCGCCGCATCGAGGGGCACCTCGGATCGACCCGACGGGTCCACACATCTGCTTCGGGGTCGAGGACCTCGACGCCGCAGTCGCGGAGCTCGACGGTGCCGGGATCCCATACGAACGCGGCACCCAGGGTGCCATCACCCAGATCTGGATCACGGATCCGTCCGGGTTCACCATCGAGCTCCAACCCGACCCAGCCTGAGCGAGCCCGGGCCTCGCCTCGTCCTGCGCCGCGCGTGAGGGCTGGGTCATACTCGCTGATGATGGCCGTCGGTTCGCGCAGCTTCGATCGCGCCGCGCCGTTCTATGACCGGACCCGCGGGTTGCCCGCCGAGGCCACGGCGCGCGTCACCGAGCTCCTGGCGGGCGAGCTCACGGGCCGGGGACGTTGCCTCGAGATCGGGGTCGGCACCGGTCGGATCGCGTGGCCGCTCCACGAAGCGGGGATCGTCATGGCCGGAATCGATCTCTCGCGGCCGATGATGAGCGTCCTCGTCGAGAAGGCGGGACGTCGGGTGCCGTTTCCCCTCGCGCAGGCCGACGCGACCGCCCTCCCCTTCCCCGATCATCGGTTCGGCGCCGCGATCGCGTCCCACGTGTTCCACCTCATTCCCGAATGGCGTCGAGCCCTCTCCGAGGTGACCCGCGTCGTGCGCCCCGGCGGGGTGTTCCTCAGCAGCCGGGGCGGGCGCGACCGCGGGGGTGTGCTCGCCGCGGTCCGGGCGGAGTTCCAAGCGCGACTCGGTGCCGACGCGGTGCACATCGGCGCGGCGCACGCCAGCGGCGACGTCGAAGACGCGCTGGTCGGCCTCGGGGCGCGGGAGCGCCCGTTGCCGCCAGTGCGCGCCACCCACACCATGGCGGTTGGGACCATCATCGACAGCCTCGAAGCGGGCCAGTGGTCATGGGCGTGGGGCGTCCCGGAACTGCGTCTGCACGAGGCCGGCCGTCACACTCGGGAGTGGGCTCGGTCCACGTTCGGGCCGCTCGAGGAACCGATCACCGTCGAGTCCGAGGTGCGGTGGCGGGCCTTCGACTTGGCCTGACGGTCCCACGACGGCGCGGGCGCCGATCAGCGAGAGCCGACCGGCGCTGGCTCGGGTTCGGGTTCGACGGGAGCGGCGACCCCGAGTTGGGTGCCGTCGACGTCGACGTCAGGCAAAAGGCGGCTGAGCCAGCGCGGGAGCCACCAGTTGGCGTCGCCGAGCAGTTCCATCGTGGCCGGCACGAGCAGCATCCGCACCAGCGTGGCGTCGATGAAGATGGCGCTCGCCAGCCCGAGCCCGAAGAGCTTGATGACCCGGGTGTCCCCGAGCACGAAGGCCAGAAACACCGAGATCATGATCGCTGCCGCGGCGGTGATCACCCGTGCCGTCGCGGCGAGCCCGTCGGCGACCGCGACCGCGTTGTCGCCGGTTCGGTTGTATTCCTCACGTACCCGTGAGAGCAGGAACACCTCGTAGTCCATCGACAGACCGAAGAGCACCGCGAACAGCATCATCGGCACGAACGAGTCGATGGGACCGCTCTTGTTGATCCCGATGACGCTGCCCAGCCAGCCCCATTGGAAGACCGCCACCACGATCCCGTAGGCCGCGCCGATCGACAGGAGGTTCATGATCGCGGCCTTGAGCGGGACGACGAGAGACCGGAACACCACCATGAGCAGCAGGAACGACAGCACGATGACTGCGCCGATGAACCACGGAAGCCGACGACCGAGGAACTCCGACAGGTCGATGCCCGACGCGGTGTTGCCGCCGATCTTCACCACGACGCCCGTCCCCGTGGTCGCGCGGGGCACGACGGTGTCGCGGAGGTGATGAACGAGGTCGGTGGTGCGAACGTCCTGGGGCGCGTTCGCCGGGTAGACGGTGATGACCGCGGCGTCCCCGCGCGGGCTGATCTGCAGCGGTGTCACCGCGGCGACGCCGGCGGTGTGCTCGAGGCGCACCCGAAGGGCCTGCACCACGGGTCGGGCGGCCGGTCCGGGGAGCTCCGCGGCGACCACGAGCGGGCCGTTGAAGCCGGGGCCGAAACCCTTCGAGAGCAGGTCGTAGGAGCGCCGGGTCGTCAGCGAGGTCGGGTCGTTGCCGGCGTCGGAGTTGCCGAGCCGCAACGACAGCACCGGGATGCAGAGGAGCACCAGCACGGTGAGGCCCCCCAGCGCGAACCGCCACGGGTGGCGCTGCACCTGGCGGCTCCAACGGAACGCGAGTGAGGTGCGGTGCGCTGATTCGTCGCGATGCAAGCCTGGGACGTGCAGCTTGTCGATGGCCCGGCCGGTGAAACCGAGCACCGCCGGCAGCAGCGTGACCGACGCCAGCATCACAAGGAGCACCGCGGTGACCGCACCAATCGCCAGGCCCTGCACGAACGACAGGCCCATGAGGAACATGCCGAGCAGCGAGATGATGACCGTGCAACCGGCGAACACGACGGCTCGCCCCGATGTCATGAGAGAGATGCGGGTGGCGTCCTCGGGTTCTCGTCCCGCGTGAAGCTCCTGGCGGTACCGGGTGACGATGAACAGGGCGTAGTCAATTCCGACGCCGAGCCCGATCATCGCGGCGAGCTGCGCCGCGAAGGTCGGCATGTCGAACACCAGCGCGAAGAGCGGGAGGCTGCCGAGACCGACACCGAGCCCGAACAGGGCGGTGAGGATCGGCAAGCCCATGGCGATGACGGACCCGAACGCGATGAGCAGGATCACGATCGCCGCGAGGACGCCGAGCAGCTCGCTGCTGGGCGCCTTCGGGCGGACCACGGCCTGGACCACGCTGCCGCCCGCCTCGACCTGCATGCCTCGTCCGCTGGCGGCCTGAGCGCGGTCGATGAGCTGCTGGCCGACCGACTTGGGCAGGTCCCGGGCCCGTTGGTCGTACTGGATGGTGGCGAAGGCGATCGTCCCGCTGGCAGAGATCCGCCGTCCTTGCCCGGAGTAGGGGCTGACGACGCCGGTGACGTGGGGAAGGTGTGCGAGCTGGCCGAGCACCTGCGTCACCCGGGCGCGCGCCGCCGGGGATTGAACGCCGGCGGACGTCGCGAAGACGACCTGCGCCGAGTCGCCGGCGCTGCTGGGGAACCGTGTTTGGAGCAGCTGGAACGCCTGCTGCGATTCGACGTTGGGCAACGAGAAGCTCGTCGTCGTGTCGCCGCCGAAGCTACGCCCCAGCGCAATGACGCCGATCAGGGCGACCAGCCAGAGCAACAGCACGCGTCGCCGATGCCGAAAACACCAAGTCGCGAGACGACCAAGCACGCGGGTCTCCATCCGAGGGCGGGAGGAGGGGGAAACCTCCGAACGGGCGGCCCGAGACTAGAACCTCGTCGACGAGCGTCTCCGGTCGGCGCGCAATGGCTAGCCAGTCAGGCTGCGGGCGTCGGTGACCGTGTACTGGCGGGCGTCGGCCCCAATCAGGCGCGGGAGGTAGCGATCGTTGAACTCGTGCTCGTACGGGGCGTCGCGGTGCGCCGCGAACGTCTCCTCCGATTCCCAGGCCTCGAAGAAGCGGAAGGCGCCGGGTTCCGACAGATCCATTGACCACCAGTACTCGATGCAGCCGGCATCTTGGCGGGTCCGCTCGGCCAGCTGGCCGAGGACGCCGACCATCTCGTCGCGAGCATCGGGTGGGAACCGGAGAAGCCCGGAGATCGCGAGCATGGATCGGCCTTCCGACGAGCACATTCGAATGCGGGGCGAGGCTAGGCGCCTGCTATCGGCGTGTCCGCTCGACGGGTCTTGCGGTAGACGAGGAAGACGCGGTGCATCCGGGCGCCGACCGTCTCGACGTACGGGCGGAGCGGCCCCACCCATCCGATCTCGGCCCGAGCCGACCCGGCGGTGTGCATTCGGTGCAGCGCGGCGATCAGGACCGAGCGGCCGCGGCCGTGCCCGATGATCGAGGGGCGGACGGCCACCGGACCGACCCATCCGGCGCGGGCTCCGTCCCAGCAGCAGACGGCCGCGATCCCGTCGTCGTCGCGCGACACCATGAGCCGCTCCCGGTCGGCGCAGCGGAGCACCTCGGTGCTCCACCACGGCCAGTGCTCCGCGGTCCACGCCTCGAGCTCGTCGCGTTCGCCGGGACGAGCGACGCGGGCACCCGAGGGTTCGGGCGGCAAACGGTCAAGATCGACGACCATGTTGACGTTCGCTTCACCGCGGTCGTAGCGGCGGCGCTCGAGCAGGCACAGCATCTCAAGCTGATCGACCTCTACCCCAGGAAAGAGGTAGTCGGGGGCGTCGGCGCCCACGGTGATGGATGGGAGCTCGGCAAGGTCGTCCTCGGCGGCGGCCAGTAGGGCGTCGCCGAGACCGTGGCGCCGGGCGGAGGGGTCCACCATGAGCAGCCGCAGGTAGCCGGCTCCATCGCGGACACACGACGCCACGACCCCGGTGTCGGGGTCGCCGCGGACCGTCACGGGAAAGCCCGGTGTGAACAGCGACGCGGCCAGGTCCTGTTCGGTCGGGGGGTCGCGGAGCGAGCGACGAGCGAGGGCGACGAGATCCGGGAGCTGCTCAGGCCCGAGTAACGGGAACGTCGCGCTCAACGAGTCGGACGCCGCCGTTGCACGGAGTCGGGAGATCGACACGGACGAGGCATGAGGGCCTTCAGTGTGGTCGGGCTCGGGGCCGCCGTGCCAGCAGCGACCCGCCACGGTCGTCGCCGGTCGGAGCGACTGCTGATCGTGACCGGGGTGCCGAGCGGGATCGGATACGCAAGCTTCGTGATCGCGGCGTTGTCCATCCGGACGCTCGCGTGTCACCGTGGGGGCGTGGGAAGGCCGACGGGATGGTTGAGGAGCACTGGCGAGCGGTGGTCCCGGCTGCGCAGCCAGATGTTCGGGCCCGCGTCCGAAGAGCCCTACCGCCGCCGGACCAGCGACTGGATCCGGGTCGCGACCGCGATCGCGCTGCTGTTCCTCGCGGCGCGTCACGCGGGATCGACGACCGCGACCGAGCAGGCGATCTTCGATTTTTTCAACACGCTGCCGAACTGGCTGCTGCCGGTGTTCCGGAACCTCTATCGACTCGGCGCGCTGTGGGCGGTGGGCCTCGTCGTCGTCGCCGCGTTGGTCGGCCGGCGGTGGCGCCTGGCCCGAGATCTGTTGATCGCGGGGGTCCTCGCATGGGGGTTAGGGCGCCTCCTCAGCCAGGTCGTCATCGAAGGCGCGAGCCTCGACCAAGGCGTACGGGCGGTGGCGCGCCTGGGCTCGTCGCCGGCGTTCCCCGCGGTCCGCCTCGCGGTGCTCGCCGCGGTGGCGCGCGCCGCCGCGCCATACGTGACCCGACCGACGCGCCGGATCGGGCGCGTCCTGATCGTCGGGTACGTGCTGGCGGGGATGTATCTCGGAACCGCCTACCCGAACGACGTATTCGGCAGTCTGGTGCTCGGTTGGGCGATTGCGGCTGGCGTGCACCTGGCCTTCGGATCGCCGGGCGGCCGCCCGACGTCCGAGCAAGTCCGCCGATCCCTCGCCGAGCTTGGGATCGACGCCACCGAGATTCGCCTCGCTCGCCGCCAGCCGACGGGCTTCACGTTGATGCGCGCCCGCGACGCCACCGACCAGCTGCGAATCAAGGTGATCGGACGTGATGAGGCCGACGCGCAGTTCCTCGCCAAACTCTGGCGGTTCATCGTGTATCGCGACTCTGGTCCTAGCCTCGCGTGGACCCGCTTACAGCAGGTCGAGCATGAGGCCTACCTCATGCTGATCGCGCGAGAACAGGGCGTGCGCGTCCCCCCGGTCGTAGCGGCCGGCACCGCCGGGCCGCGCGCGGCCCTGCTGGTCCAGCGACCGGTAGCCGGGGGCCGGCTCAGCGATCTCGCCCCCGACACGGTCGACCAGACGCTCCTCGAGCAGGTATGGGAGCAGGTCGCCGGCCTCCACACGAACGCCCATGTCGTCCACGGCGCGTTGGATGCCGACCACGTGATCATTGGTCCCGATGGCCCGTGGCTGGTCGGGTTCGCCGCCGCCAGCTCGATTGGCTCGGCACACCTGGCCGCCGTCGACGTCGCCCAGCTGCTCGGCGCTACCGCCCAGATCGTCGGCAACGAACGTGCGGTTCGCGCGGCGGCCGCGGTGCTGAGTGCCGACGTGGTGCTGGCCGCGCTGCCGCTGCTGCAGCCGTCCGTCTTGTCCCGCCGGGCGCGCCATCTCTTGGGAGTGGGTCACGGCACGGCCCGTCAGCGGCTCACCCAGCTCCGCG
>DAIPLE010000311.1:0-1972 GCA_036769425.1 Actinomycetota bacterium | reverse complement strand
CACCGCCCCGACGGAGAAGTTGGGGGCGATGACCGCGTTGGCGCGGGAGGCGTCTAAGCGGGCCCGGAGCTCGTCTAGGTCCTCGGCGCTGAAGCCGGTGGTGCCCACGACGGCGTGGATGCCGTGATCGGCGCACCATTCGAGGTTGCGGCGGGCGGCGTCGAGGACAGTGAAGTCGACCGCGACCTCGGCGTTGGTTTCGGTGAAGGCGTCGGGTGAGCCGGCGACTTGGAGGCCGGTGCCGGCGACACCGAGCTGTTGGAGGTCGATGCCCGAGTGGTACGGGTCGACCGCGGCGACGAGGTCGAGGTCCGGTTCCGCGGCGATCGCCGCGCAGACGGTGCGCCCCATCCGGCCCCCAGCGCCGAACACTCCGACTCGTGTCACGCCGAGAGAGGCTATGCGACTCGGTCGGCGAAGCGTTCGGGCGCGACCGGCCCGACGACGGCGAGGGTCCGGCGGCCGGGGATGAGGACGCGCTCGACGACCCGGGCAATATCCGCGGTGGAGACGGCGTCGATTCGGGCCACGAGCTCGTCGAGGCTGGGGATCTCGCCCAGCGTCAGCTCGCTTCGCCCGAGCCGGTGCATGCGGCTCCCCGAGCTCTCCAACGACAGGGCGAGCGATCCCCGCAGGTGACCTTGGGCGCTGCGGCGCTCCCGGTCGGAGACGCCGCCGTCGGCGACGACCCGGTCGAGCTGGTCCTCGAGGACCGCGAGGAGCTCGTCGAATCGTTCGGGCGCGGTCCCGGCCGACACCGCGAGGATGCCGGTGTCCTCGAGCGCGGCACGGTACGAGTACACCGAGTACGCCAAGCCGCGCTGCTCGCGCACCTCCTGGAACAGGCGCGACGACATGCCGCCGCCGAGCGCCTGGTTGAGCACCGTGAGCGCGTACCGGTCGGGGTCCCGATGAGGCAGGGCTCGCATCCCGAGGACGAGGTGGGCCTGCTCGGCGGGGCGTTCGAGCACCGCGACGGCCCGGGGCGGCGGCTCGCCCGAGTACCGGTCGCGCGGGGGACGGTCCCCGTTGACGCCGTCGACCGCTTGGGCGACGAGGTCGACCATGTGGTCGTGATCAAGGTTTCCGGCCGCGGCGACGACCACGTTGCTCGGATGGTAGTGACGCTGGTGGAAGACCGCGATGTCGTCGCGTTGCATGCCCTGGATCGTCTCGGCCGAGCCGATCACCTCGCGTCCGATGGGATGTTCAGGGAAGACGGCGCTGGTGAACACGTCGTGGACGAGGTCTTCCGGTTCGTCGTCACGCATGTGGAGTTCTTCGAGAATGACCTTGCGTTCCGATTCGATCTCGTCGGGGCGCAGCGACGGGTGCCACACGATGTCAGAGAGGATGTCGGCCGCCAGCTCGAGGCGCTCGTCGGGGACGCGGACGTAGTAGGTGGTGACTTCCTGGGCGGTGAACGCGTTCATGTCGCCGCCGACCGATTCGATGGCTTCAGCGATGGTCGCCGCGTCGCGCCGTTCGGTCCCTTTGAAGAGCAGATGCTCGAGGAAATGGCTGACCCCGGCCCAGTTGGCCGGCTCGTCTCGGGAGCCGGTCCCGACCCAGAAGCCGATCGCGACCGATCGGAGCTGTGGCATCGCCTCGGTGACCACGCGCAGGCCCGAGTCCAGACGGGTGCGCCTGATCATCTGGCCGTGATCGGCATCGCCGCGCAGGGGGTTGAGCCTCGGCCGGTTAGCGGCGGCGGCGACGGCGGGGGCCGTCACCGCCGGGAGCGCCGGCACGGGCCGCTTCGCCCGGCCCGAGGTCACCGAACTCGTCTTTAGATTGTGCTTCCCAGCGCTCCTCGAACGACGCCACGTCCCGATCGCCGCCGCCGTCGCCGCCTCGGTCGCTGCCTCGGTCGCCGCCTCGGTCGCTGCCTCGGTCGCTGCTTGGTTCCCGCTCCTCGCGTGGGGCGCGGTCACGCCGTTCGCGGGGTTCACGGTCGCGCTCGGGTCGGGGG
>DAIPLE010000126.1:2104-6545 GCA_036769425.1 Actinomycetota bacterium | reverse complement strand
CCTAACCTCGGTGCCCGAGATGGATCCCCGCCTCTTCGCGCTCGGAGTCGCGTGGCTGCTCGGCTGGTACTTGTGCTCGCGCGTGCGCCTCGTGCCGTACGCCTCTGCTCCCGATCCGGGGGCGCCGGCGCCGTCGGTGGTGGTTCCGGCTCGTGACGAGGAGCGAACGCTGCGCACGATCCTCGCTGGACTCGCATCACAGACCACGCCGCCCCGCGAGGTGATCGTGGTCGATGATCGCTCGAGCGACACCACCGCAGCCGTCGCGGCGGCGCGGGGGGCGCGGGTCGTGCGCGGGAAGCCAATCCCGGCCGGGTGGGTCGGGAAGGCATGGGCACTCCACCAGGGCGTCACCGCCGCGCAGGCCGACGTGGTCGTGTGCCTCGACGCCGACGTGGACCCATCGTCGCATCTCATTGCTCGGCTGGAACAGTGCTTCGCGCAGCGGGGCGGACTGGTCTCGGTCCAGCCGTACCACGAGATGCGCCACTGGTGGGAGCGCGCCGCCGCGTTCTTCAACCTGGTGGCTGTGATGGGCGTCGGACTCGGTTCGCCCGGGCCGTCCCAGGCCCGCGAGCGGGCCGCCTTCGGGCCCTGCCTCGTCGCGCGGCGCGACGCGTTGCTCACCCACCTCGCTCATCGGTCGGTCCGTCGGGCCGTCATCGAGGACGTCGCGTTGGCGCGGCGGTTCGTGGCGGCCGACGAGCCGGTCACATGCTTCGCCGGCGGGGACCTGCTCGCCTTCAGGATGTACGACCGCCCGGGTCGTCTCGTCGGCGGGTTCGCCAAGAACTTCGCCGCCGGCGCGGGTGCCACGCCCCTCCCGCGCCTGCTTGCCGTGATCGTGTGGATCGCGGCGTGCCTGGTCGCCGGTTGGGGTGTCTTCGCCGGCGGGACGGTCGGGCTCGCCCTCTACGGCGCGTTCGCCCTGCAGTGCTTCGTGATGCTGCGCCAGCTCGGCAGCTTCGGGATCGTCACTGCTTTGCTGTACCCGCTGAACGCGGTCATCTTCGTCGCGGTGTTCCTGGTGTCGCTCGCCCTCCTGGCGCGTGGTCAAGTCCGCTGGAAGGGGCGGACGCTCTCGACCCGTCCGGTCGCGAACGGCGAGGAGCCGTGATCGGCGCGTTGGGCACGACCCGCAACGTGCTGCTGGTGGTCGGTGACGCCGCACTCTGGGCGGTGTGGAGCACCGTGTGCGGCTATGCGGCACATCGGATCCCCGATCCCGCGTTACGCCGCGACGGGTTCCTCGGTCTGCGCCGCTTCGAGCGCGACGGACGCGCCTACGAGCGGATCCTGCGCATCAAGGCCTGGAAGGACGCCCTCCCGGAGGCGGGCTCGTTGTTCCGCGGTGGTTTCTCGAAGCGACGCGTGACGCGCCATGACCGCGCGTACCTCGAGCGCTTCCTCGCTGAGACGCGCCGCGCCGAACGTGCCCACTGGGCGATCGCTGCGCTCGGCCCCGTCTTCTTCGCTTGGAACCCCTGGTGGCTGGCAACGGCGATGATCGGCTACGCGGTCGCGGCCAACGGTCCGTGCATCGTCGTCCAGCGCTACAACCGGGCCCGTCTGCTGCGGCTCCTCGGCCGACGACCCGCCACCCACCGGGTTGCGTGACGACGCCGAGTACGGGACGTCGAACACTCCGACCATGAGGTGACGGGACCGGAACAGGTCGACGATGTAGTTCATGCGCTCGTGGAGCACCGTCCAGTCGGCGGCCGCCGAGCCTTCGAGCTGATCCGGCAGGCGACTCCGGTCGCGCATCGTGGCGACGACCGCGACCGCGACCGGCACCTCGAGGTTCGCGAGCGTCGATGGCCAGGGGTCGTGCTCGACCGGCGTGAGGTCCCGCCCGACGTGGAGCGGCTCCGGTCCGACGGAGAAGTGGAGGAGCCGACGGGTGATGGCGCGTCGAACGAGGTGGGGGAGCGCGGCAGCGATGTCGTGTTGGAGTCGGACGTGCTCGTGCCAGACGGCCAGGCAGTTTCCGGCGAAGACGAGCTGGTGGCGTCGGGGCGGGTCGTGCTCGTCGCGGGCGCGGTGATACGCGGCGAACGCGCCGCGGAGGAGGTCCTGGCCGCCGGAGCTGGTCGCGCCAGGTCGGAGAGAGTCGAGGAACGCCTCGAACTGGCCGGAACCGCCGCCTGCGCAACTGGCGACGAAACGGGCGGTCACCCCGCCGATCTCGTCCAGAACGATCCGGTTGCCGTGCGAGATCGCGCGTCGGGCTTGCGCGAGCTCGCGTTGAGCCACGATGGTGGCGAACCAGGCGACGGTGAACGAAGCCACGAGTCCGCCGACGACACCGAAGAGCAGGCTTCCGAGGATTGCGCCGATGGCCGCACCGAGCAGCGCGACACGCCAGCGGAGCCCGGGGATATCGCGCCGTTCGATCGTTCGGCCGGCCTCGCGCGAACCCCACACCGCCCAGGTGTGGAAGTTGGCGCCCGATCCCGGTCCGAGGACCGCGTCGAGTGCCACCGAGAGCCGGTCATGGGCACTGGTGATGGCCCGGTTCGCCGTCTCCGGGTCATCGATCGCGACGATGTCGTCGAGCCAGCGACGCCAGTCGCCTTCGCTCGTCGCCGCTGACGGAACGGGTCCACGCACCAGCGAACGGTATCCCG
The DNA here is from genome assembly GCA_036769425.1 of Actinomycetota bacterium. Classification (GTDB taxonomy): domain Bacteria; phylum Actinomycetota; class Acidimicrobiia; order IMCC26256; family PALSA-555; genus PALSA-555. The sequence goes on along the minus strand of DAIPLE010000126.1, from coordinate 3,915 downwards.
GCGCGACCGGAGCGGGGACGCGGCCTCCGCGGATCACGTTCGCCTCACAGTTCCCTGATCAAGGCTTCATCGAGCCCGATCGCGGCCCTCCTAGTCTCAAGAGCGGAGGTCCTCGATGGTGAACCGCGACTCACGACGACGCACTCGCACGATCGCGGCCGTCGTCGCGGTCACCGCGACGTTGAGCCTGGTCGGCGTCGCCGGACCGGCCGCAGCGCAGAGCGCACCGCCGTCCCGGGCCGGGACCTGCGTCCAGGCCGAGCAGCAATGGGCCCGCCTGGTCGCCGCCAACCGGCAAGCGAAGGCCGCGTTCACTCGGGCGCAAGCCCTCCAGAACCGGCTGTTGCGGGCCGGTCGGGTCGTGGTTGCGCACCGTCTGGACCAGCGGCTGGCCCATCTCCGTGCCATCCACGCCGCGCTCGTCGCTCGAGTCCAGGCGATCGCGGCTCGTGTCCAGGGCCGCTGCCCGGATCGCTCTCCGACGCTCAGCGACTTCTGACCCGCAGGTCAGCGGGCGGCGCCGACCCCGGTCGCCTCGTAGACCTCGGGCGTCATCACCGGGAGGAGGGGCGGTTGCGCCGTCTGGCGCAGATCGTCGGCGGCGCGGGCGTCCTCGTCCGTGAACGCGCGCGTCGTACAGCAGAACTCGACGGCGATCCCGTTCGGGTCGTCGACGTAGATCGACGTGCACCACCCGTGGTCGATCTGCAGCACGTCGTGACCGTGCTCGCGCAACCGTTCCCGCGCGTCAGCGAGCCCGTCGAGGTCCTGGACGGCGAAGGCCAGATGGTTCGTCCAGGTCGGCAGGCCGAGTCCTCGGCTGATCGAGGTGTCGAAGTCGGTGGGCACCGCGGGGTTGTCGTGGATGTCCCACACCGCGAGGCACTCGCCGTTCCCGGTGTCGTAGAAGAGATGGCGGGCCCATCCCCCTTCGGCGGCGGGCGCGGCCTCGACGCGGACCAGCTGGAACCCCATCGCCTCGGTGTAGAAGGCATGGGTCGCCTCGGAATCACGGGTGGTGATCGCGACGTGATGGAACGCCATGGGGCGACTCCTCGTTGGTGGTGACGTTGCCACGATCTTCGCACGGCGGGCGGGCCTCGGATCACTACCGTGGCCTGAGTGTCACGATCCTGTCTGCCTGGCGGGAACCGGGGGGCTCGGCCTCGGCCGGGTGATGGCCCGTGACGGCCGGGTTGGGGGAGCAGGACGCGTCGCCGGACCCGATGTCGCAGTTCCGCCGCTGGTTCGCCGAAGCCGAAGCGGCCGGGGTCGTCGATCACGACGCGATGGTGGTGGCGACCGCGGACCGCGGTGGGGACCCGAACGCCCGGGTAGTGCTGCTCCGCGGCGTCGACGAGCGGGGCTTCCGCTTCTACACGAACTTCGAGAGCGCGAAGGGTCGTGAGCTCGCCGAGCGTCCCCGGGCCGCGCTCGTGCTCCACTGGCGTGAGCAGGGCCGACAGGTGCGGATCACCGGAGCCGTGACCCGCCTCGACGACCAGGAGTCGCTTGCGTATTGGAGACACCGTCCCCGGGCCAGCCGGTTGAGCGCCTGGGCGTCACGTCAAAGTGAGCCCATCGCCGACCGCTCGACGCTCGAGACCGCGGCGGCCGAGATCGCCGACCGGTTCGGTGACGAGGAGGTCCCGTTGCCGCCGTTTTGGGGCGGCTACCTGGTGACGCCCGACGCCGTCGAGTTCTGGCAGCACCGCGACGACCGCCTCCACGATCGGCTGCGCTATCAACGCTCGGACGAGGGTTGGGTTTGTCAACGGCTCCAGCCCTAAGTGGCGGCGCCGACGGTGTGC
>DAIPLE010000126.1:0-2004 GCA_036769425.1 Actinomycetota bacterium | reverse complement strand
GTCGCCGTGGGTGTGCTCCCACCGGCGCGCCTCGATGATCGCGACGTAAACCAGGACCCGTCCGAAGACGAGCAGCCAGGCCAGCAACGCGAAGACGACCCCGATCGTTCCGTAGATCTCCGACGAGCGGGCCACGAGATGCGGGACCACGTACGCGCCGAGCACCTTCAGGGCCTCGAGCGCGACACCGCCGAGCACCGCCGCGGGAATCAGCGCCTCGACCGGAACCCGGCGGTTGGGCAGGATCCACGACGTCCAGGTGAACAGGGCTGCGTTCGTCGCGATCGACACGAGGACGACCAGGGGCGCAAAGAAGCCGGGCAGCAGACTCCACAGCGCGGTCGCGGCCGCACCGACGGCGATCGGCACCACCGCGCCGGCCGTCCAGGCCACCCCCCGGACCCGGTCGATGAGACCCCGCCGTTCGACGCGCCAGGCCGCGTTGTAGGCGTCGCCGACGACGATGGCGAGGCTGGTGCCGGTCCAGGCCAGGCCGACCAGCCCCACGACCGTGGCGACCGCCCGGCTCCGGCGCGCCGCGTCGACGGCCTGATGCACCAGGCGAGCGGCCTCACCGCTCACGCCGAGCTGGTTCGGCAGGTCACGCGCCACGTGCGCCCCGCCCGCGGAGAGGAATCCGAGCACCGCGATGGCGAGCGCGGTCACCGCGAACAGGGCGAGGAACCCGTAGAGGGTGATCGACGCCGCCAGGGCCGAGCCTCGCTCCTCGGTGTAGCGACGCTGGACGTCAAGGGCCGCGGGGACCCCGGGCAGGCCGATCAGCTGATCGCGGAGACGGCTCAGCACGCGCGACCCTCAGGTAGGCCGCGAGGCAACGAGCGGTCGCCCGGCTGGGAACAATCCCCGGCGTGTCGGTTCACCCACCCGCGGCGCACGGACCCGGATCGTATGGGCGCGGTGCGCAGTCGCGAGTAGAACGCAGCTGTGACGGTCCTCGCCGGAGTGCTCCTCGGCGTCGCGAGCGCCTTCGCGGTCGGCGACTGGGTGGCGATCGCCAAAGCCTCAACCCGCCTCGAATACGTGTGCAAGCCAGGCGCGACCGCGGCGCTGGTCGGGGTGGCCGCGACGCTCGACACCGCCCACGGCGATACCCGGGCCTGGTTCGTCGTCGCGCTCGTACTCTGCCTGGCCGGAGACGTCTTCTTGATGCTGCCGGCCCGCCCGGATGGGCCCGACGGCTTCGTGCCCGGGCTCGGATCGTTCCTCTTCGCCCAGCTGGCGTTCACGGTTGGCTTCGCGCTCCACGGCGGGTCGACCGGCGAATATGTGCTGGGCGGAGTGCTCGTGACGGTCGCCGCCGCGCCGCTCGCCACCCGCTTTGTTCGAGCCCTGCTCCACTCCCAGCATGCGGTCCTCGTCGGGCCGGTGCTGGCGTACCTGGTCGCGATCGTCGCGATGGCCACCGCGGCGATCGGTGGGGCGAACGTGTGGGCGATCGCGGGAGCGGTGCTGTTCCTCGCCTCGGATTCGCTGATCGCCGAGACAAGGTTCGTCGCCGAGCATCGGGGTGTCCCGGTGGCGATCATGGTGACGTACCACCTGGCCCTGATCGGACTCGTGATCTCATTGATCTAAGGCCAGCAGGGGCGCGCACGCGCTGATGCCCGTGTCGGCTCGTCCCCAAACGGTCTTGCGCGGGGCGAGGCGCGACCGGATGTCGCGAGTCGAGACTTGGAGGTCGGCGGGGTCTTACAGGAGCAGAGGGGCGGGTGCCCGTTCGTGCTGACGGGCGAGGGTCCGGCGCTGCTCGGCGATCTGGTCGACGGTCACGAGGGCGATGCGGTGCTCGTCGGCGAAGGCGGCGAGGTCCGGGACGCGGGCCGGGGCGCCGTCGTGGGCGAGCACTTCGCAGATCACCGCGATTGGGGGCAGACCGGCGAGGCGCGCGAGGTCGACGGCCGCTTCGGTGTGGCCCCGCCGCTCGAGGGTGCCACCGGGTCGGGCCCGGAGAGGGAACACGTGCCCGGGGCGTTTGAACTCCGA
>DAIPLE010000125.1:0-6558 GCA_036769425.1 Actinomycetota bacterium | reverse complement strand
GATCTGTTCGGGGAACGGCTTGAGCTCCTCGGGGTGCTCCTCGTAGTGCTGGGTGGTCTGGTTCCGAACCGCCCGCAGGGTCTTGCCGGTGAACGCGCGGCTGACCACGGTCCCGTCCTCGGGAGTGCGGACCAGCGCCTCCTTGTAGCCGGCGACGGAACGGGCCTCGGGGGTGGCGATGAACCGAGTGCCGACCCAGACGCCGTCGGCGCCGAGGGTCAGCGCCGCGGCCAGTCCCCGACCGTCGAAGATCCCACCCGCGGCGGCGACGGGAACCCGGTCCCCGACGGCGTCGACCACCTGGGGGACGAGCGGCATCGTCGCGACGGTGCCGGTATGGCCGCCGGCTTCGGTGCCTTGCGCCACGACGAGGTCGCATCCCGCTTCGACCGCCGCGATGGCATGGCGGACCTTCCCGCACATGTTCACGACGAGGACCTGGTTGCGGTGACAGCGCTCGATCACGTCTCGGGGCACCCCCAGGGCGGCGACGAACACCGGAACCCCCTCGGCGATGAGGAGGTCGACGCTCTCGAGCATCTGGTGGGGCAGGGCCGTCAGCAGATCGACCCCGAACGGTCGGTCGGTCAGGGCCTTCGTGGCCCGGATCTCCTCGACCATCTGGTCGGGGCTCATCGCGCCGGCGCCGAGACAGCCGAAGCCCCCGGCTTCCGACACCGCGGCGACGAGCCGGTGGTACGAGACGCCGCCCATCCCGGCGAGCATGACGGGATGCTCGATTTGGAGCACATCGGTGAGTCGGGTTCGCATAACGGCAGGCTAACGTCGAAGCGTGACGCCCGACCTGCCGCTCGTCGGCGTCATCATGGGGAGCGACTCGGACCTGCGCGTGATGCAGGACGCCGTCGACGTCCTCGCGCAGTTCGAGGTCCCTCACGAGGTCCGGGTCGTGTCGGCCCACCGAACCCCGGACTGGCTGACCGAGTACGCGCGCAGCGCCGCGCCCCGGGGGCTGCGGGTGATCATCGCGGGCGCCGGTGGCGCCGCGCATCTGCCCGGCATGACCGCGTCGATGACGACGCTGCCGGTCATCGGGGTGCCGGTTCCGCTCGAGCATCTTGACGGCCTCGATTCGCTCCTCTCGATCGTGCAGATGCCGACCGGGATCCCGGTGGCGACCGTCGCGATCGGCAACGCGGCGAACGCCGGACTCCTCGCGGTTCGGATCCTCGCCACCGGCGACGACTCCCTACGGTCCCGGCTCGAACGCCACCAGGCCGAACTCGCGGAGAAGGTGCGCGTCAAGGACGAGCACGTCCGCGGCGGCTGACCAGGCATCCCGGAGCACATGATGTGGCCGGCACCTCACGCCGAACAAAACCCCGACAAGGTCGCCTACGTGCTCGCCGGTTCGGGACAGACCGTGACGTACCGCGAGCTCAACGACCGCTCCAACCGGTTGGCGCAGCTGCTGTACGACCGGGGTCTGCGCTTCGGTGACCACCTGGCGATCTTCATGGACAACAACGATCGCTACCTCGAGGTGTGCTGGGCCGCCCAGCGCTCGGGTCTCTACTTCACGCCGATCAACTACCACTTCAACGCCGAAGAGGTCGCGTACATCGTCGATGACTGCGACGCCACAGCCTTGGTCACGTCGGCCTCGCTCCGCGCGACCGCCTCGGAGCTCGCCGGGCTCCTCCCCGACCGGGTGGCGACCCGCCTCATGGTGGGAGGCGCGACCGTCGAGGGCTACGAGTCCTACGACGACGCCGTCAACGCGCATCCCGCGGAGCCACTCGCCGAGGAGCTCGAGGGGCACGCGATGCTCTACTCGTCAGGCACGACCGGTCGACCCAAAGGCATCCGGTACGCGTTGGAACGCACCCCGGTCGGGAACCCCCAGGCCGCGCTGGCCGGCTTCGCGGCGACCTACGGCGTCCGCGAAGACACCATCTACCTGTCGCCGGCACCGCTGTACCACTCGGCGCCGTTGCAGTTCTGCATCTCGGTCACGCGCCTTGGAGCGACCGCGGTGATCCTCGAGCAGTTCGATCCTGAGGGCGCGTTGGCGGCGATCGAGCGATACCGAGTGACCCATGCCCAGTTCGTGCCGACGATGTTCGTCCGCATGTTGAAGCTCCCGGCCGCGGCGCGGGAACGCTACGACGTGTCCTCGCTGCAAGTCGCCGTGCACGCCGCCGCGCCATGCCCAGTGGAGATCAAGCGCCAGATGATCGAGTGGTGGGGCCCGATCCTGTTCGAGTACTACGGCGCGACGGAGGGGATGGGCTCGACCATGATCACGAGCGAGGAGTGGCTCGCCCACCCGGGCTCGGTCGGTCGACCGTTCCACACCACGGTGCACATCCTCGACGAGGATGGACAGGAGCGCGCCGTGGGGGAGCCGGGCGTGGTCTGGTTCGAGCCGAGCTCGCGCATGCTGCGGTTCGAGTACCACAAGGATCCCGGCAAGACAGCCCTCGCCTGCGACGACCGAGGTTGGGCCACCGTCGGTGACATCGGCTACCTCGACGACGACGGCTACCTGTACCTGACCGACCGGCGCGACTTCATGATCGTCTCGGGAGGGGTGAACATCTACCCCCAGGAGGCCGAGAACCTGCTCGTGACGCACCCGAAGGTCATGGACGCCGCGGTGTTCGGGATCCCCGATCCCGAGATGGGCGAACGCGTGCACGCGGTCGTGCAACCGGTGCGCGCCGAGGACGGCGGACCGGACCTGGAACGCGAGCTCCTGGCCTTCTGTCGCGAGCACCTGTCGCATTACAAGTGCCCGAAGGCCATCGACTTCGACGATGCGCTGCCGCGCCAGCCGACCGGCAAGCTGTACAAGCGGCTGTTGCGGGACCGCTACTGGGGCACCAAGTCGAGCCGGATCGTATGACCCGGCCCGACTATCCGGGACTGCTGGCGGATCTGGCGGCCGAGGAAGCGGCCCTGGATCGCGTCGTCGCCGACCTCGACCAGGGCGGCTGGGCGACGCCGACGCCGGCCGAAGGGTGGGACGTGCGCGATTCGGTCGCGCACCTGGCGTTCACCGAAGACTTGGCCCGCGCCGCGTTGACCGACGAGGAGGAGTTCGCGCGACGCCGTCACGCGCTGGTCGACGCACCGGACTCGAGCGAGGTCCTCGTCGGGGCCGGCCGGTCGATGACCGGCCGGGCGGTGCTCGAGTGGTGGCGGGAGGCCCGCGCGGCGGCGCTCGCTCAGCTCGAGACCCACGAGCCGCGGGACCGTCTGCCGTGGATCGAGGGTCCGATGTCGGCGATGTCGTTCGCCACCGCCCGGCTCATGGAGACCTGGGCTCACGGTCATGACGTCCGCGACGCGCTCGGCCAAGGGCCCGACGCCACCGCCAGGTTGCGCCACGTCGCCGATCTCGGGGTGCGGACCCGACCGTTTGCCTACGGGGCGCGAGGCGTCGAGCTGCCCGACGCCGACGTGCGGGTCGAGCTGGTCGGTGTCGACGGCGACCCGTGGGTGTGGGGCCCCGAAGCGGTCGAGGATGTGGTGCGCGGCCCGGCGCTCGATTTCTGCCTGGTGGTGACCCAACGCGTCAACCCGGCCGACACCGCCCTCGAGGTGCAGGGACCGTTTGCGAGTGACTGGCTCGAAATCGCCCAGGCGTTCGCGGGTCCCGCCACTGACCACCGTCCTCGGCGTCGAAGCTGACCGCACCGGTCACCCGCGGTCGGGGTCACCGCCTTCCCCGCCGAACCGCGGCGGTCGCTTCTCGACGAAGGCCCGGACACCTTCCTGGCCGTCGCTGGATTCACCGGCGCGGACCATCGCGATCGCCTCGTCGCCGAGCTGCTCCGCGAGCGACGCCTGCAACGAGCGGCGCAGCAGCCGCTTCGCGCCCGCCAACGCGCCGGTCGGGCCCGCCGCGAGCTGGGTCACGAGGGCTTCGGCCTCGGCGTCGACCTCGTCGTCGGGGACGACCCGGGTGACGAGTCCCCAGGCGAGGGCCTCGTTGGCGTCGAGGACCCGGTTCGTCAACGCCAGATCGGTGGCTCGGCGCAGCCCCACCAGGCGGGCGAGATACCAGGTGGAGCCGCCGTCGGGAACGAGGCCGATCCCGGTGTAGGCAAGGACGAAGCGAGCCGACGCGCCAGCCACGACGAGGTCGGCGCCGAGCACGAGCGACAGCCCCGCACCCGCGGCGCTGCCCTGGACCGCGGCGACGACCGGGGCGTCGAGCTCGGCGAGGTCGCTGACCGCCCGGTGCAGCGCGTCGAGGACGGAACCCAGCTCCTCGCCGAGGGCGTCACCGGCGGCGGCGAAGGCCTTCACGTCACCACCGGCACAGAATCGGGGTCCGGCCCCGCGCAGCAGCACCGCCCGAACATCGTCCGCGACCGCGAGCTCGTTCGTGGCGTCGGCCAACGCCTGTGCGAGCTTGAGGCTGATGGCGTTCGACGCATCCGGCCGGTTCAGGGTCAGGCGCGCGACGCCGTCGACGACTTCGAGCAGGACGGGCTTGGATGACGCGGCGCTCATCGCGGCACCTCGTTCCAGGGCCGGTCGGTGTCGACGCGCGGCTCCGGCGGAAGGCCGAGGACGTGCTCCCCGATGATGTTGCGCTGGATCTCGTCGGTGCCGCCGCGGATCGAGATCGACGGTGCGGTGAGGAACAGGGTGCGCCACTCCAAGGCGTCGACGTCGGAACCGGCGACGCCACTCGGACCGAGGATCCCGACCGCGAGATCGACGGTGGCTTTGAACGTTGCGCTGCCGCGCAGCTTCGCCCCCGATCCCTCGGGTCCCGGGGTCTGGCCGGCTTCGGCCCGGGTGCGGGCCCGGTGGCGGGTGAAGCGGGCCGCCTCGCTCGCGGCGTGCGCGGCGGCGAGGCGATCCCGCCACCGCGGGTCGCCGGACCGGCACCGATCTCGGGCCAGCGTCTCGAGCCGGCCGAGGGACACCCCCGTCCCGGCGCTGACCGCACCGACCGCGCCCCGTTCGTTCGCCAGCGCGGTGCGCGCCACCCCCCAACCGCCGCCGATGGGGCCAATGCGGTCGGCGTCGGTGACGGCGAGGTCATCGAGGAACACCTCGTTGAAATGCGAATCGCCGTTCATCTGACGGAGTGGTCGGACCTCGACGCCGGGTGCGGTCATCTCGATGGCGAACGCGGTGATCCCGGTGTGCTTCGGAACCGTCGGGTCGGTGCGGGCGAGGAGGAACCCCCGGTGGGCGTACGCGGCCCGGCTGCTCCAGACCTTCTGGCCGGTGATTCGCCACTGGTCGCCGTCGCGCTCGGCGCGGGCGCCGACGTTGGCGAGGTCCGAGCCGGCACCAGGCTCCGAGAACAGTTGACACCAGATCTCGGTACCGGCCGCGATCGCGGGTAGCCATCGTCGCCGTTGCTCGTCGGTCGCGGCGGTGAGGAGAGTCGGGCCGACGACGTGCAGGCCGACCAGAAACGGGTAGAGGTCAGGGGTCTCGAAGCGGGCGAGCTCCTCGGCGATGACCGCGACGTCATCGGTCGTCGCGTCGCGTCCGCCGTAGGCCCGGGGCCAGGTGGGGACGACCCAGCCGCCGGGGCCGAGTACACCCAAGAACGCGGTGCCCGGGGCGAGATCGTCGGCGCCGGCGCCGAGCACCGTGACGGGGCTGTCGGCGCGTCGGGGACGGAGGAGCGACTCGAAGGCCGTTCGGGCCTCGTCACGCAGGGGGCCTGACACTCAGCCGATCCTATGGAGCCTCGGAGGTGCGCCGCGACGCCGGCGGGTGGGTCACGTCGGCCCGGCGGTCGCGCCACCGTCGATGAGGAACTCGGCGCCGGTGCTCATCGACGACTCGTCGGAGGCGAGGAAGCAGATGAGGCTGGCCACTTCTTCGGGGCGACACATCCGTCCGAGGGGGACGCCGCCACCGGCCGGACGCGACTCGGCGTCTGCGGAGCGCAGCTCCGCCGCCGCGGCGAGCATCGGGGTGGTGATCCCGGTCGGGTGAACCGAGTTGACGCGCACGCCGTGCTCGGCGAGCTCGAGGGCCACGGTCTTGGTCATGCCGCGCACCGCGAACTTGCTGGCCACGTAAGCGACGAGGCCCGGATAGCCCTCGAGGCCTTGGGTGGACGACACGTTGACGATGGCGGCCGGACTCGATTCGATGAGCAGCGGCGCCGCGGTGCGCATCCCGAGGAACGGGCCGAGCTGGTTCACGCGCATCACCTCGAGAAAGGTGTCGGTGCTCGTGTCGACCAGTGACCCCACCCGGAGGATCCCGGCGTTGTTGACGAGCACCTCGAGGCGGCCCTCGTCGTCTCGGATCCCGTCGACGGCGTCGCGCCAGGAGTCCTCGGAGGTCACGTCGAGGTGCACGAAACGAGCCGCGTCACCGATCGCCGCCGCGGCGGCTCGTCCCAGCTCGTCGAGGACGTCGCCGAGGATGACACGGGCGCCTTCGGCGGCGAATCGTCGGGCAGTGGCCTCACCGACGCCGCGTGCTGCGCCGGTGATCAGGGCGACCTTCCCGTCGAGGGCGCTCACCTGGTCATTCTGCGTTGATCGCGCCGAGCACGTCGAGCCGCGCGGCGCGTCGCGCGGGAAGCCAGCCCGACAACAGCCC
>DAIPLE010000124.1:2262-6596 GCA_036769425.1 Actinomycetota bacterium | reverse complement strand
CAGGCGCTGATAGACCCGCAGCAGCGTGCGACGGGTCGCGTCGTCGCTGCCGTCGTCCACGAAGACGATCTCGCTTCCGGTCGCCTGGGTGTTCAGGAAGTCGGCGAGCTGTTGTCCGAACTCGTCAAAGCGCGACTGCTCGTTGTAGAGCGGCACGACGAGACAGAAGCCGGCCGGGCGGTCTCGGACGTCGTCGCGGTCGGCGCTCATCCGCGTCCCACCTGTCCGTTCGGGCTCTTGGCCGCGGTGAGCGGGCCGACGAACAGCGCGACCGTCTCGCGGTCCCAGTTGCCCTGGAGCAGGGAGTACCGCGCGAAGCGGACGCTCCAGGGGTGATCGAGGACCAGGTCGTGGCGGTCGATCATGATGTTGAGCTCTCGCGACGTGAACAACGGCTCGGGTTCGATTCCGGGGCCGAGCCCCGACGGCAGGCCACCCAGGGTCGGGAGGTCACCGCGACGCAGCGCGTCCTGGCCGCGGGTGCTGAGCTGCACGCCGGTGCGCCGCAGGTAGTCGGCCAGTTGTCGGTGGAGGCTCGCCAACTCGCGCTGGTCTCGGGCCGAGAGTCCCTCACCCGACGCGACGCGACGCGACCCCGGTGGGGGGACGCGGGTGGCGTCGCCGATGCGCAACAGGAGCGCCGCGGTGGCGTTCCGGCCGGTGAACTGACGGGCGGGGCCGAGCTGGCGGACGAGCCCAGGGTCGCGAGCGACGAACGAAACGCCGCGGTGCTGAAGCTCGACGAGGACCGCACCGCCGTAAGGGTCAGCGAACGCGCCGAGGAAGAGGTCGTCGATCAGCAGCGGTCCGTGACCGTCGAGGGTGGACATGCGGGCTTGGAGCTGGCGCTCGGCGGGGATCGCCCATTCCTGGGAGTTCGGGCCGTCACCCAGGTTGGCGTAGGGGAGGTTCAGCGCGCCGAATACCACCGCCACGAGCACGAACGCACCGACCAGCCATTCCGGGTCTCGCCCGGCTGCGGCGAGACGCCACGCCTGGACGCGGGTGGCGACCGTGGTGAGGATCGCGAAGAAGAAGAACGCCGCGATCGGCCACAGGAACCGAAGCCCGTGCGGGGTGTAGGCGCCGAACAGGGTGATGGGGCTCTTGGCGACCGTCACGACGGCTGCCAGCAACGCCACCGTCGCGGTCGCGACCGCGAGGGCGGCGGTCCGGTCGCGGTGCCGGCGGGCCGCCCACCCGCACCACGCCAGGATCCCCACCGTCACCACCAGCGACGCCACCGCGAGCCCGAGCGACGGTGGGTGCCACCCCGGGGGTTGGAACGTGTCCTTGACCGAAGGGCGGAACCACCACGGTGGGAGCGCGATCACCGCCGCCGCGAGCCGAGCCGCGAGGCCGTAGCCCACGGTGTGGACGTGAGAGGCGCGGGCGGCATCCGCCAGCCGGGTGAGGTTGCCCTTCCCGTCGCTGGTGAACTGCTCGATGAGCGTCTGGGTCCAGGCCGCGACGCCGACGACCGCCGTCACCGCGCCGATCCGGACGAGCTGTCGCCGCCGGGCCGGCCACCGGTCCGGGTCCCGGCGCCGATCGCGTCGCAGCCCGAGCGCGACCGCGACGACCGCGAACACCACCAGCACCGGGACCAGCACCGAGTAGGTCAGGTGCGTCTCGAGCACGAAGCTCCCGACGAACGCCGCGAACGGGAGCGCCCCGAGGTCGCCGCACGCCACCGACCAGATGAGCACCAAGAAGAACAGGAACGGCAGCAGCAAGCTGTGGGGCTGCCACGGCTCGAAGAGCAGCTCGCTGCCCATCGTCCAGCACAACACCGCGACGACCGCCATGGCGAGCGTCCCGAGGAGCACCCCACCCCGCCGGTAGGCGAACACCGCGATCCCAGCGATCGCGGCGAGGTTCAATAGCGCGACGCCGACCGCCAGGCCGGTGTTGGCGCCGAGCACCTTGACCGGGACGGCCAAGGCGTCGAACAGCAACGGGCCCGGGTTGTTCAGACTCGTGTGATACGACAACGACGACGACGACCACGTCCCCAGGAGTGGGATGTGATGGCCGAAGACGTCCAACGAGCGGAAGGCGAAGAACCCGTCGTCTCCAATCGGGATCCAGTGCCGTCCGAGCGCCCGCACCGTCGCCACCACGACCGGCACCGCGGCGATCAACACCGACGCGACGAACAGACGGAACGCCCGCCGGGTCGGTGGACCCAACGGCGGGGATCCGTCGGCAGTGTCCCGATCGTGGCGGCCGCGGCGCGGGGCGGTGACGTCGACGTCGCTGGTCACGGGTGCCTCCGGACCCGGCGGGACGAGCGCCGATCGGAGCCGTCCGCGACGCCGGACCACCGGTGGAGCACCGCGCCGGTTTCGATTCTCATCAGCCCTTCACCGACGGCGGCGCGATGAAGACCGCCGCCGGGAGACCGAGGTCGGCGAGGCGGGACAACCCGAGCCGCGCCGTTCTCGGCAGGCGCGGGTCGAGCGTGGTGGCGAAGAGGTCACCGTCGACGCCGGGGACGAGCAGCTCGAGGCCGTGCGCTCGCAGGTCCGCGATAACCTGGGCGTGGATCCGATCGAACTCGGCTCGCTCCTTTGGGCTGCGCGGGTCGTAGGACGCCACCTCCTGCACTCCCGGCTTCGCGCGCCAGTACGCGATGTCGGGCCCGATCGAGAGGTGCACGATCGCGCTGGCCTGCGAAAAACTCAGAACCCGGTGCGGTGTGACCGGCCCGCGGTACATCTCGAGCGCTCCGATATCGAACCCTCGCCGTTCGAGCTCGTTCATCAACCCGAACCCCTGCGCGCCGAGCGACGCGGGATCCCCGAATGTCACCAGGTACTTCCCGCGCCGACCACCGTCCGGTCCTGGTCGACGCTCAAGGGCTCGCACCGTCGGGTTGACCACCGCGCCGAGCGTCCTCGAGAGCCGCGGGGTCGGAAACTCGACATCGGCGGCCTCGACCGCGAACAGCACGGTCATCGCCACCGCGACACCGACAAGGACCAGACGACCCGCGGTGTCGGCCCGGTGGCGAGTCGCGCCCTGCAATCGACGGCCAACGACGACGCCGAGCGTCCAGCCGACCGCGACCAGCATGAGCACGTTGAGGCCCCACGCCCACAACACCAGGTAGTACCAGAGGATCCCGAAGATCCGGCTGATCGAGAACGCGCCGAGCAGCATCGTGAGCGCCAGGACCACGTGCAGCTCGAGCAGCGAGCGGAGCCGCCACCGCCACGCGGTGACCGCGGTCACGGCCCACAACGCCAGGAACAGCGATCCCGGGATCACCGAGCCGGTCGTGACGTCGACATGTGAGGTCGTCGGGACCAGCGCCGTGGTGAACGGCGTGACGGGATTCAAGTGCGCGAGGAGCACCTTGATGCCCTGACCGAACCCGGCCGGCGACTGCGGAGGATTGCGGAAGTAGTCGAAGAGGACCGACAGGTTGCCCCGGGAGGTGGTGAGCTGCTCCACCACCGGCGGGAGCCACACCGCGACGGCGACCGCGGCCGCGATCAACGCCCACATTGCGAACCGGCGGACCTGGTCCCGATCCCGGCGGCGCTGATAGGTGCGAACCCCGGCGACCGTCACCGCGATCAGGCCGAGCCCGACGCACAGACCGAGGTAGGCGACCTCGGTTTGGGCGCAGAACGACCCGGCAAACGCCGCGACCGGCAGGAGCACGAAGTCGTCGCAGAGCACGGCCCAGACCGCGAGGAGGAACACCAGCCACCACAGCACCGGGAGGTACGGGTTCCAGGCCTGGGTGAGGAGCACCGCGCCGAGGGCGCGGAGCAGCACGGCCAGTACCGCGGCGAGACCGAGCACCAGGCGCAGACCACCGCGTCGGTTCGCGATCCACAGCATGACGCCGACCGCGACGACGTGGAGCGCCACCGACGCGGCCTCCATCGCCCACGACGATGCGCCCAACAGCTGGTAGAAGGGCCACAGGGCGTAGAAGCTGATCGGACCGGGGTGGCTTCCCTGATGACCGAAGGGCCCAATCCGACCGGCGAGGCCGAGCAGGGGTGGGTGGGTGCTCCACACGTCTCGCAGTCGCATCTCGGTCCACGCCAGATCGAGCAGCGGATACCAACGCGGATGACGGAGCGCGACGAGCGCGACGAGCATCGGGACGGCGAGGATCAGCACGATCGCGATGAGGACCGCGCCGCGACGACGTTCGGCCGTTGCGAACCAAGACCGCGGCCCCGGATCGTGACGATCGGGCGCCACCTCGGGACCAGCTTCGGCCCCCTGATCGCCTCGGGCTGCGACGGTGGGCCTCGACGCGCCCGAACGGGCCGACTTCACGAACGGCGAATGTAATCGACCGTGCGGCC
>DAIPLE010000124.1:0-2162 GCA_036769425.1 Actinomycetota bacterium | reverse complement strand
GATCGCCATGATCGCCGCCTGCGGGTTCACGCCGGGCGCGTCGGGAAGGAGCGACGCGTCGTTGACCCGCAGGTTCTCGAAGCCCCAGACGCGGCCGAAGCTGTCGGCGCCGGTCCGGGTTCGGTCCTGGCCCATCCGGACCGTCGAGGTCAGATGGACGGTCATGAGGTTGGTGCGGCTCCGTGTGACCGCGTCCCACCAGGTCACGAGCTCATCGGGTTGGCGGACCACCGCGCCGTGCACGACCGACGGATACAGCTCCTGGGCGCCGGCCGCGAGGAGCACCTCCCCGAGGTCGACGAGACCGCGAGCCAGGCGACTCATGTCGCCGTCGGTGAGCCGATAGGTGACGACCGGGGACCGGAGTCCCGGGATGGCGAGCACCCGCCCGGCGCCGTCGCTGCGGATCGCGGCGTAGTAGACGGTCACGCGCTCCCAGTCGGCGAGCGCGTCGGTGTAGTCCGCGGCCGAATCGGCGAGCGCCAAGGCGACGTGGCCGCGGCTGCTCATGGATCCACCGATGGTCAGGTTGGGGGCGAATTCGGTGACGCGGTGCATCGGCACGTCACCGTGGTCGAGTCGTTGTGGGAACCGGGCCGCGATCTTGATCGTGGGGTGGAGCTTCAATCCGACCCCGATCCGGTATCGGATTCCGCTGCGTTGTAGCAGAGCGGGGGACTGGATCGTTCCGCCGCACACGAAGACGTGCTCGGCGCGGATCGTTAGGGGCTCGTCGGCCTCGCCGGGATGCCGGCGGCGACACCGCGCGCCGAGGATGCGGTCACCGTTGCGCAGCAGCCGAGTGACAGCACAGTCGGGGATGAGACGCGCGCCCGCCTCCACCGCCTGGGGCACCAGGGTGCGGGCCATGGTCTGTTTGACCGCGCGGCCGGTTTCGTTGTCATGGCGGAACACCCGTGGGAACTCGACGGCGCGCCACCCGAGCTTCGTGGCGCCTCGCTCCAGCACCGCGGAGGACGGCGGCGGCGCGCCAGGGAGCTTGGAGACCGACAGCTCGGACTCGATGCCGGCGGCGTACCGGTCGAGGACCGCGGGGGTGAACTCGTCGATCTGATACGAGCGGCGCCATTCTTCGGCGAGCTCGGCGGGGAGTCGGTGATAGAGGCCGCTGTTGATCTCGGTGCTGCCACCGACGCAGCGTCCCTCGGCGTAGGCGATGCCGGGGGCGCCAAGGGCGGCGGCCAGGCCTCGGTGGCGGTACTTGGCGACCATCTCGTCGAGAGAAAAGGGCTCCATGGCGTCGGGGTCGACCCACGGCCCCTCTTCGACGACGGTCACGTCTCGACCGGCTCGGGCCAGGGTCGCGGCCGTGACCGCACCGCCGGCGCCGGAACCGATGATGAGCACGTCGGTCTCGAGGGTGGTCACGGTGTCGTCTCGGGGATCAACTCGTTCTCCGCGAAGAGAACCAGGGACTGGAGCAGCCGGACGTACTGGCGGACGGGATCGAAGCGGCTGGTCTTCCAACCTTCGACTCGCTGTTCGAGCGACGCGGGGTCGAGGCGACCCAGAGCTTGCTGGACTCGGGGCCACGCCCCGAAGGCGAGCGACTCGGCGCCCACTCCGGCTCGAAGGTATTCGGGCATGGACCGCAGCGAACCGTCGACGAACGCTTCGATCTCGTCTCGCCATCGCTCGTCGACGGTCGGGCTCATGAGCGTCGCGACGATCTGGCGCTCGAACCACAACATGGGCCGAAAGTCTACCGGGGTGCTTCGTTTCGCCCCTTGAGGCGTTGATGCCCCGACGACCCACGACACGGGCCAAACTGGTGGCACGGTCCGCGCCGAGAGGGTCTCCGGCAGCCCAGGTCACGATCCCGCGGCGGACGCCTGAGGCCACCGACCAGAGGGGGAAGCGTGGCAGTGCGTGGACCCTCGGGTCGGATCGGCGCCGAAGACCAGGGGCGGGCGCGCCGCCACATCCCCGCACTGGACGGTCTGCGGGGCGCGGCCGTCGCCGCGGTGCTCCTCTTCCACGCCGGGCACTTGACCGGAGGTTGGCTTGGGGTCGACCTCTTCTTCGTCCTGTCCGGCTTCCTCATCACGTCGCTGCTCCTCGCGGAGCGGGCGCGCCGAGATCGGATCTCGCTGTCGGCGTTCTGGGCCCGTCGAGGCCGGCGGCTGCTCCCGGCGCTGTTC
>DAIPLE010000123.1:0-6625 GCA_036769425.1 Actinomycetota bacterium | reverse complement strand
CAGCGGGGGATCACCCTGCCGGTCACGGTGGAGGTCGAAGGCATCCGGCTCATCGGCGACCTGGTCGCCGCCGGCGCCGGCGCGTCGGTGCTCCCCGAGACCGCGGTCCCCACCCAGTTGAGCGGCGTGCGGATGCTGGCCCTGGCGGGGGTCCCGCCGCGTCGCCTGGCCCTCGTCAGCTCGCGTGACTCCGCACTGTCCCTCGCCGACCGGGCGGTGCGCGAGAGCGTGCGAGGCCTCGTCATCGAGCGGCCGGTGCCGATCCGTCCCGTCGTGACGACGGTGGCCGGGCCGTCACCCGGCCTAGCCGATCGTTAGCATCGCGCGGCAGGCCAAACCGAGGGGGCAGCGGTGCAGGAACCGCCGGAGGGTCCGAAACGCGAGGGTCCGAACCAGGTCGAGCCAGGATGGCGGCCGACCGCCCGTGAGGTCCTCGGGGTCCTCGTGCTCGTCCTCATCTTGGTCTTCGCGCTCGTGAACCTCGAGGACGCCAAGATCGACCTCGTCGTCGACCAGGTCACGCTGCCGATCTTCTTCGTGATCGCGGTGCCGGCGCTGATCGGCTTCGTGGCCGGGCTGCTCTTCCAGCATTACCGCGAGCGACGCCGCGGCTGATCAGCCCGACACGAAGCGCGTCCCCGCGACCACCCGGTCGCGGGGTGGACCGTCGAGCTCCAGGCGGACGATTCCGTCGGGCCCGTCGCCGGCTTCGAGGCGCAGCTGCGCCCCCCCCGGCCAGGCCAGCTCCACGAAGTCCGATCCCTGCGCGCCGACCCCGCCACCCAACAGGTCGCCGAAGAACGCGTGGGCGCCGGGGAGGTCCCCGGTGCGCAACACGACCTGGCGGAGTGTGACCGCCTCGGGCGCTCGGGGCCCGACCGACGGCCACCACACCGGTGCACCCTCGGGCCCGTGGGTTCGGGCGTACGCAAACCGCCTCGCGAACGGGTAGTCCGGGGACGGGGCGGCGATCTGGACGACGGTGCCGAACCCGTCCCGGGGGAGGATGAACGCCTCCAGCCAGGACGGGTCGGAGCGGTTCACCCCGACCGGGTCGCGGCCGGTGGCCCGCACGGCGTCGAGGGCGTCGTCGAAGTCGTCGACCTTGACCGTGAGGTGGTGCGGGCCGTCACCGTGACGGTCGAGGAACCGGGCGAGGAAGTCGTTCGCGGCCGACTCCCACGGCTCGAGGAGCTCCACCGTCATGCCGCGCTCGCTGTCGCCGAGCCGAACCTGCATCGGCCGGAACCCCGGCAGCTGCCCGCCGCCGAGCACCGTGGCCCCGAGCTCACCGACGAGGAACCGGAGCGCCTCGGACACGTCGCGCGTGGCCAACGCCACGTGATCGAGGTCCACGTGACGATCAGGAAGGCGGAGCGGCCGAGACGGCGGGTCGGCGACCGGCGCGGGTGGCGAGGCGCGCCACGACGTAGCCGATCCCGAGGGTCGCGAAGCCGGCGACGGCGTCGAGCAGGTAGTGGTTGGCGGTCAGGACGATCGCGGTGACGGTGCACACCGGGTACACGGCTGCGAGGGCCTTGGCCCACCGGTGCTTGAGGCGCGGGACGAGCGCGCACGCACACCACAACGCCCACGCGCAGTGCACGCTCGGCATCGCCGCGAACTGGTTCGAGATCTTGTTGACCGCACCCGAGCTGAACGACCAGAACGCCGGATCCTTCGCCAGGGTGTCCACGAACCCGAAATGGGCGGGTAGCAGCCGCGGGGGCATGAGTGGATAGAAGACGAATCCGATCAGCGCGACGCCGGTCGCGATCGCCAGCGCGTTGCGCCACAGCGGATAGTCGTCTCGCCACTTGTGGTACAGGTAGATGAGAACCCCGGCGGTCACGATGAAGTGCAACGACCCGTAGAAGTAGTTGCAGGCGATGATCAGGGGCCGGAACCCGAGCGCCCAGTGTTGAAGACTGTGCTCGACGTTGATGCCGAGGAAGCCCTGCAGGTCGATGATCTGCGTCGCGTGGCGGCGCGCCGCGGCGGTGCCCCCCTCGTTGAGGTTCCGGACCGTTGAGTACACGAAGTAGAAGATGCCGACGAACGCGACCTCGGCCCACCAATAGAGGACGGCCCCGTTCCCCAAGACTCGCGCCGCCGGGAACCGGCGGTGGAGGCGCTGAGCCCTCGTCGCCACGGCCGGGCGGGACGAGGAGTCGGTCAGCGTCACGTCGAACCCCCGACCGGAGCCGGGGTGCGGTGCCCGATCGCGAACGCCGGTGCACCCCCGAGGCTGACGATGAGCATCATGGCGTACCAGAGCAGGCCGACCGCGACCGCTTGGGCGGTCTCGGCGCCGAGCGGATGCAGCAGCAAGGTCAGCATCCCCTCCCGCAGACCGAACCCGCCGACCGAGATCGGCAGGACCTGGGCCATGGCGACGGCGGGAACGTAGGCCAGCACCGCGGCGCTCGGCACCGTCAACCCGATCGTGTGGACGGCGCAGTAGACGGCGCTGACCACGACGAACTGGTAGGCGATCGCGGCGACGAGCACGCCCGCGGCACCGCGGGGGTCGCGTCGCAGCCGGTCGATGCCGACGTGGATCGCTCCGATGTAGCGCATCCAGTTCTCGCGTTCGGTGAACCGTCCCGCGAGGTTGGGATGACCGGCGATGACGATGATCACGATCAGGACACCAACGGTGGTGGCGCCGGTCGCGAGGGCGATCCAGGCATTCGGCGCGGTGAACAGACTCGGGTCGGCGAGGAAGCCGAGGAGGAGCAAGAACGGGAGGGCCACGAACCCGGTGAGCCGCTCGAGCACCACCGACGCGAACGCCACATCCCGGGCCCCGATGTCGCGAGCGGTGCGGGTCACCCGCAGCACGTCACCCCCGACCGTCGACGGGAGCACGTTGCCGACGAATTGGCCCGCGAAGTAGTGGGACACGAGCCGGCGCAACGGGACGTGGACGTCGAACACGTCGAGGACCCGCTGCCAGCGCCACGCCCCTAGGACCAGGCTGAACCCCATCAACCCGATCCCCGCGAGGAGGAAGGCGATCGTCCCCGGGAGGCTGCGGTTCTCGGGGACCAGGTCGGCGAACTCGATCTTGCTGACGAGCAAGGCCAGCAGGCCCGCGCTCACCACCAGCCGCAGGACCCGGATCCAGCCGCGACGGGAGCGCGCGGGAGCGACCTCGGGGAGCGACATGCTCGTAGATTACGGGCTGTCGAGCAGCCCCTTCCGGGCGGAGGCACCCGCATGCGCATGGTGATGGACGACGGGGTCGGCCTTGCGGTCGAGTGCCGCGGCGACGGCCCACCGGCGTTGCTCGTCCACGGCTTCGGCGGCGCGAAGGAAGACTTCGCCGACCATGTCCCGAGCCTCGCCGAGCACGCGACCGTGGTGATCTTCGACCACCGGGGTCACGGATCCAGCGACCATCCGCCCGACGAGGGCGCGTACTCGCTCGATCGTCTCGTGGGCGACACGCTCGGTGTCGCCGACGGGCTCGGCTTCGATCACTTCCGACTGCTCGGCCACTCGATGGGAGGGATGGTCGCCCGCGGCGTCGTGCTCGCCGATCCCGACCGGGTCGACGCGCTGGTGCTGATGGACACCAGCCCGGGGCCACCCCCCGGGATCGACGTGGCGACCATCGACCTCGGGGTCGAGATCGCCCGCCGCGACGGGATGACGGTCTTGAAGGCCGTCCAAGACGAGCTCGACCCGCTCGGCACGCCCGCGTACCAGCGGCTCCTCGCCGAACGCCCGGGATACCGCGAGTTCTGTGACCGCAAATGGGCCGCCTTGGCGCCCGAGATGTGGGTCACGCTCGTCGCCGAGCTGGTGCGACAACCAGACCAGCTCGGTGCGCTCACCACGGTGCGCTGCCCGACGCTCGTCATCGTGGGCGAACAGGACACCCCGTTCGTCGGCGTGTCCGAGGAGATGGCCGCCACGATCCTCGGCGCGCAGCTCACCGTCATCCCCAACGCCGGGCACTCACCCCAGTTCGAGAACCCTCGGGCATGGTTCGACGCGGTCGACGACTTCCTCCGCGCCCACGCGCGCGAGCCGGCGTGACCGACCCCGACGCCGGGTATCTCGCCGCTGCGACCCTGCGGGTCCACGACGTCGACACCGTCTTCACCCTGAACGGTGGCCATCTCTGGCCCCTCTACTACGGCTGCGCCCACGCCGGCGTCCGACTCGTCGACACCCGCCACGAGCAGACCGCAGCGTTTGCCGCCGAAGGATGGGCGAAGGTGACGCGCCGGCCCGGTGTCGCGGCGCTGACCGCCGGGCCCGGCGTCACGAACGGGGTGAGCGCCATCACCACCGCGTTCCTCAACGGATCGCCCGTCACCATCATCGGGGGTCGCGCCCCCCAAGCCCGGTGGGGCTCGGGCTCACTCCAAGAGCTCGACCACGTGCCCATCGTCGCGTCGGTCACGAAACGGGCGGACACCGCCGCCGCGCCCGAGCAGGTCCCGGGGTTGCTCGACGGTGCGCTCTGCGCCGCTCGCACCCCCCACCGGGGCCCGACGTTCCTCGACGTGCCCCTCGACTGCTGGGGCCCGAGCGAAGCCCGAGTTCCCGACGCGCCCGAACCCGCCCGCCTCGCCGGGGCCGCTCCCGACCCCGAGGCGATCGAGCGAGTGGCCCGCCTCGCCGGGCGAGCGCACCGTCCCGTGCTCATGGCCGGCGCCGACGTGTACTGGGCCGGAGCCGAAGCCGAGGTGCAGGCCTTCGCCGACGCGACCCGCGTGCCCGTCTTCGTCAACGACATGGCCCGCGGCATCATCGCCGCCGACGATCCGCTGGCCTACTCGCGCGCCCGGGGCCTGGCGTTCGCCGAGGCCGACCTCGTCATCGTGGCTGGCACCCCGCTGGACTTCCGTCTCGGGTTCGGCGCCTTCGGCGACGCGGCGGTGGTGCACCTCCGCGACGCCGAGCCCCCGACCGCAGCGCCGGTGCCGCGGGCGGCCGAGACGACCGGTGACCTGCGCCGCACCTTCGCCAGCCTCGCCGAATCCGCCGCCCACCACGGGGACGCGGGGGCGCGGACCGCCCGCGAGGACTGGCTGGCGCGCCTACGCGACGACGAGCAGTCCCGCCGGGCCGCCGACGAAGCCCGACTCGGATCGGACGCGACACCGATCGACCCGGTGCGCATCTACGGCGAGCTGCGCCCGCGCCTCGAGCGTGACGCCATCGTCGTCGGAGACGGCGGCGACTTCGTCTCCTACGCCGGCCGCTACATCGACAGCTTCACCCCCGGGTGCTTCGTCGGCCCCGGCCCCTACGGATGCCTCGGGGCCGGGATGGGCTACGCCCTCGGTGCGGCGCTCGCCCACCCCGACCGCCAGGTCGTGGCCCTCTTCGGTGACGGGGCCATCGGGTTCGCGCTCGGCGACCTCGACACGCTCGCTCGCCACGACGTCAACGTCACCGCCGTCGTCGGCAACAACGGGATCTGGGGACTCGAGAAGCACCCGATGCGGCTCCTGTACGGCGAGGACCTCCTCGCCGATCTCGCCCCCGAAACCCGCTACGACCTCGTCGCCGCGGCGCTCGGCGTGCACGGCGAGCTGGTGCGCGACCCCGCCGATCTGGGTGCCGCCCTCGACCGGGCGCTCACCCACCCCGGGCCGGCACTCGTGAACGTGCTCACCGATCCCGCTGACGCCTACCCGCGGCGCAGCAACCTGGCGTGACGATCCACGTCGCGGACGATCAGGGACAGGCCTTCCAGGTGCCGTTCTCGTCGACGATCAGGATGCTGAATGACCGGCTGCTCCCGCCGTTGTCGTAACTCACGCTGAAATCGACTTTCGCGGTGTCACCCGAGCGGTCGACGCCGAACGGGTTCGCCGTGATGGTCTTGATGTGTCCCCCCAAGCGATCGCGGACCCGCTGGATCCCATCGGTCCCAGCGGGATCGAAGCTGCACAACCGCCCCGCGGCGGCGCTGTCGCGGCGGTGGGCGACATCGGCGAGGAAGTCGTTCGCCCCGTTGTACGGGGGCAGCGTCCGGGTGACGAACAAGACGGTGCCGGCGATCGCCATGGCGAGGATCGCCCCCAGGACCACGAGGAGCGCCACGACCCAACCCTTGCCGCGCCTACGGCGCGGCGCGCCGGGGGCGGCCTGCGGGGGCGGCACCGCCGGTACTCCGGCGGCGGGTGCGGTCGGCTGCGCCCAACCCGTGGGGGGTGGCGGCGCGCCGGGCGGCGGCACCGTCGGGGCGCCCCACGTGATGGGCTCGGGCTCCGAGCCCGGTGCGGCCCAGCCCGGCTGGTCGGCGCCGCGGTCGTCGGTCACACGCCGCCTCCGGCGGCCTTCTCGAGGAACCGGGCGCGGTCCACGCCGACGCGCGTGATCCGTCCGGCGGCGACCAGCCCGCGGGCGTCGGACACCGCGACACGGAAGGTGAGCCGTCGACTCTCAATGGTCTCGAGCGTCGCTTCGGCGCGTACTTCCCCTCCGACCCCGGTCGGCGCGAGGTGGTCCAGCTGGACGCGGTACCCGACGGTCGTGGTCCCGTCTGCGAGCTCGTCCCGGACAGCCTGGACCGTGGCTTCCTCGGCGAGACCGACGACCCGCGGTGTCGCGAGGACCTCGACGTCGCCGCTCGACAACGCCAGCGCGGTGTCGCGGT
>DAIPLE010000310.1:0-2006 GCA_036769425.1 Actinomycetota bacterium | reverse complement strand
CGCAGGTTGACTTGGAACGTCTTGTCGTAGCGACCGAGGTCGATGTCGATGCTGGACCCCATGTAGGGATTCGTCGCCGCGTTGTTGACGAGGATGTCGACAGTGCCGAACCGTTCGACCGTGGCTTCGACGCACGCCGCGGCTTGGTCGGGTTCTCCGGCGTTGGCCGCGAAGGTCATGACCCGTTCGCTGGGAAGCGTGGCTGCGACCTCGTCGAGGGCATCGGCCTTCCGCGAGGACAGCACGACGTTGGCGCCAGCGGCGGCGTAGATGGTGGCGATCGCGGCGCCGATCCCGCGGGAGGCGCCGGTGACGAGGGCGGTCTTGCCGTCGAGGCTGATCTCAGTCATCGGGACCTCCGAGGTGGGGCTGTCGGCAGGTGCGGCAGGTCGCGGTGTGCAGCATCATGCTCGACGGGGGCGTGCGGTGAGCGCGGCGTCGACGATCTCGAGCGGGTGGCGGATGTCGACACCCGCGGCGGCGAGGAACCAGGTGCAGCCCGGATTCGCGCTCGCCACCACCGACGCGCCGGTCCGTGCGATGGCGTGCAGCTTCCGGTCCCGTATCGCGGTGCCAAGCTCGGGTTGGAGGGCGGCGTAGGCGCCACCGGCGCCGCAGCACAGACCGTCGTCGTCGAGTTCGACGACGGGGACGTACCGGCTGAGGATGGCGCGGACGGCGAGGTGTGCCTTCTGGACGTGGCGGAGATGGCAGGGGTCGTGCACCGCGACGGCCGACGGGACCGGCCCGGCCACCGTCGCCGGGAGACGGTCGAGGCGCGCCGCGAGCCACTGATGAACGTCCACGACGCGCCGCGAGAAGGCGCGGGCCTCGTCGGTGCCGAGGAGGTGTCCGTAGTCCTGGAGGGCGGCCCCGCACCCGGCGGAGTCGACGAGGATCGGCGCTTCTCCGGGGAACGCCTCGAGGACGCGGCGGGCGAGCGCTTGGGCGCGGTCGTGGAGGCCGGCGTGGACGTGGAGCGCACCGCAGCACGGCGCTCGGCGCGGGTCGGGGATCGCGACGTTGACTCCCGCGGCGCGAAGGACCCGCATGACGGCGGCGTGGACCTCGCGTTGCCATGCGTCCATGACGCAGCCGGTGAACAGCCAGACGTCGTCGCCGGTGGCGGTCAGAGGCGACGATCGAAGGGGGAGGTGTGGGACGCCGAGCCGTCTCGGCACCAGTCGGGCGCGCTGCGCGACGGCGAGGAGGCGCGACAGACCGACGAGCAGGCGGTGATGCTCGAGGACGGAGTAGCCGAGACGCTGCCACCAGGGCACGGTCGAGGTCTCGGCGACGAGGGTCTCGCGGGCGCCTTCCATGAGGTGCCCAAAGGCCACCGACGACGGGCAGGCGGCCTCACACGCCCGGCACTGGACGCATTCCGTCATGTAGCGGGTGAACTCGGCGTCGAGGGGCGCGGTCCCCGAGTGCACCGCGCGCATGGCCGCGATTCGGCCACGGGGCGACGCGGACTCGTCTCCGGTCACTCGGTACGTCGGGCAGTGGGGCAGGCAGAGTCCGCACGCCACGCAGGTGACGAGCTCCTCGTCGTTGACGGCGAGCCGCGTCACTGGTGGTGCCGGTCGCGGTCGAAGGGGTCTGCTCCGGGTGGAGTCGGTGGAGGTTGGAGTCGCACCGCGGGGTGTCGCTGCACAGCCCCGTTCTAAACCATCGCGGCGGCTCGGGCCGCCCTCCGACCCTGGCCGCCGGTCCAGGCGCGAGGATGAGCCGCATGGCGGATGGCACCCGGGCGCGGCTCGAGCGGGGTGGAGCGGCGCTGCTCGGCGACCACCGGCGCCTGGCGGTCGTGACCGCCCGGTTGCGGGTGGGGGCGGGTGTCGCCTTCCTGCTGACCGCGGGACCGCTGGCGCGAGTCACGTTGGGTTCGACGAGCCGCGAGGCACGCGCCGCGATGCGTCTGACTGGGGCCCGCGACTTGGCGCTCGGGTTGGGTGCGTTGACCACGGTGAAGGAACGCACTCAGGACGCCGAGTGGGTGAGCA
>DAIPLE010000309.1:0-2006 GCA_036769425.1 Actinomycetota bacterium | reverse complement strand
TCCACCTGACGCGGTAAACGTGAATGAATAGGCTGTCCCCGCCGTCGCGGCAGTCGTCGCGGCAGGGGCCGCGGCAGGGGGCGCAGCTGGTTTGGGGGCCTTGGTGGTGGTGCTGGGGCGGCGGTTGTTCTGTTTGAGGGGGTGGAGGACCATGGTCATGTTGCGTCCGTCTTGGCGGGGGGCCGACTCGACCATCGCGATCTCGTTGACCTCGTCGGCGATGCGTTCGAGGATGCGAAGCCCGAGCTCGGGGTGGGCCATCTCTCGGCCTCGGAACATGATGGTGAGCTTGACCTTGTTGCCTTCGGCGAGGAACCGCTCGACGTGGCGCATCTTGGTCGTGTAGTCGTGCACGTCGATCTTCGGTCGGAACTTCATCTCCTTGATGACGACCTGGGTGGCTTTGCGGCGGGACTCTTTGCGCCGTTGTTGTTGCTCGTACTCGTAGCGCTTGTAGTCCATGAGCCGGCAGACCGGCGGATTCGCGTTCGGAGCAACTTCCACGAGGTCGAGCTCTGCGGCCCGGGCGATGGAGATCGCCTCGGGGAGCGGCTTGACGCCGAGCTGTTCGCCTTCGCCGCCGATGAGCAGCACTTCGCGGGCTCGGATGCGGTCGTTGATCCTGGTGTCGTCTGTGCTTATGTCACACCTCAATGATTGCCGGACGCGAACAGTGGCGGACGCAGGAAGCATCCGCCACCACCAGGGTCGGGGCGAAAACGCCCCGACTCGAAGGACGGACCCGGGCTCGGAGCGGCCCGTGGGTACGGGTCCCGGCCGGGTGGGGACGGTCTCTCGCCCGATTGCTGGCGGCGAAAGGTCGTCCCACTTCCCACATCGGTTGTCGAGCAGCGAGGATACCAGTGTGAGCGGCTTATGGACACCCTCCGGTGAGCACGAGCCCGGGACACCGGGCCCGGGTGGCGACGACGGGCCCGGCGGGTCCCCACCCGGCGGACCGCCCAGCGGGTCGCCGGGCGGATCGGCCGACGAGGCCGAGCTCGCGGCGGAGATGCACCGGGTCCGGGCCGAGCTGGCCGCGACCCCGGTCGAGGACCTGATCGCCAACCATGCCGTCGGGTTGTGGCAGCTCGCGGTGCTGCACCTCGTCCCCGACGGTGACGAGCCGCCCCGGCTCGACCACGCGGCGGTGGCCATCGACGCGTTCGCGGCAATCGTCGAGACGTTGGGCTCCCGGTTGGGTCCCCACGAGGAGCCCCTGCGGGACGCACTCGGTCAGCTGCGGATGGCGTTCGTGCAGGTGCAGGACCGCCTTTCGGGCGGCTCTGGCCCCTAGCATCCCTGCTCGCATGCCTTCGCGCATTGAGCAGTACGCCCTCATCGGTGACACCCAGACCGCGGGGCTCGTCGCCGACGACGGGTCGCTCGACTGGCTGTGCGCGCCCCGGTTCGACTCCCCAGCGTGCTTCGCCGCGCTGGTCGGGGACGACTCGCACGGTCGGTGGCTGCTGGGCCCGGCCGCGGGTGGACGCGCCGCGCGGCGCCAGTACCGGGACGGGACGCTGGTGCTCGAGACCGAGTTCGAGACCCCGGAAGGCGCGGTCCGGATCATCGACTTCATGCCGTTGCGGGACAAGACGATCGATGTCATCCGCATCGTGGAGGGGATCCGGGGCGCGGTGCCGATGCGCATGGATCTGGTGATCCGGTTCGACTACGGGTCGATCGTCCCGTGGATGCACCGACATCAGGGCGGGCTGCACGCCATCGCGGGCCCCGATGCGCTGGTGCTGCACACCCCGGTCAACACCCGCGGTGAGGACATGCGGACCGTGGCCGAGTTCACGGTCCGGGCCCGGGAGCGGATCCCGTTCGTGTTGGCGTACCTGCCCTCCACCGCCCCGGTCCCGGAGCCGGCGGATGCCGAGGCCGCGTTGGTGCGGACCAGCCAGTGGTGGCGGCGCTGGTCAGCCCGTTCGACGTTCCAAGGCGAGTGGTCCGGGCTGGTGCAGCGCTCGGCGATCACGTTGAAGGCGCTCACCTAC
>DAIPLE010000308.1:0-2029 GCA_036769425.1 Actinomycetota bacterium | reverse complement strand
CCGCGGTGAGGGTGTGGCTGCTGACCCGGCCGACGAGCGCGGGGTAGCTGGCCTTGAGGGCGTGGGTGGCGTCGTCGGTGCGAGCGCGGGTGTCGAAGACGAGGGCCTTCGAGGCGGGGGGGTCGCCCTGGCGGACCTGGATGAACCATTGCGCGGCGACGCCTTCGTCGGCGGCGGCGCGTCCGAGGTGGGTGAGGGCATCGAAGGCGGGGAGGAGGTGCCCGTATTGCTGCTGGTTGGACAGCGCGTCGAAGCGGCTGTGGATGGTGACCCCGGCGAGGCCGACGAGCGCGAAGAGAGGGACGCTCACCACCAAGATGAGTTTCGACCGGAATGGAAGCTTTCCCAGCATGCAGACCCCAGGGCGCACGCCCGCCGGGATGGTTTACGGCAGGGGGCTGGCTGCCCTTGAGGCCCGACCGGAGGACCCCCCAGGGTGGGGTGGCGACCGAGGTGGGGTCAGGTGGAGACGGGGCGGGCTTCGAGCTCGTCGACGGTCATGAGGACCGTGCGGGCCTTCGAGCCTTCGGAGGGGCCGACGACGCCCCGGCGTTCGAGGAGGTCCATCATGCGCCCGGCCCGGGCGAACCCGACTCGCAGCTTGCGTTGCAGCATCGATGTGGAGCCGAGCCCGGAGCGGACCACGAGCTCCATGGCCTCTTCGAGGAGGTCGTCGTCGTCGCTGGCGTCACCGCCGGAGCGGCTGGTGCCGGGACTGCCGTCGTCGGCGATGCCGTCGACGTAGTGGGGCTCGGCGACCTGGCGTCGCCAGTGGGCGGCGACGCTGTGGACGCCTTCCTCGTCGACCCAGGCGCCCTGGATTCGTCGGGGGCGGGTCTCGCTGGCGGTGACGAGCAGCATGTCGCCTTGGCCGACGAGCTTCTCGGCGCCGGACTGGTCGAGGATGACGCGAGAGTCCGCGAGGCTGGTGACCGAGAACGCCATGCGGCTCGGGACGTTGGCCTTGATGACCCCGGTGATGACGTCGACCGAGGGACGTTGGGTGGCGATCACCAGGTGGATACCGACGGCCCGGGCCATCTGGGCGATGCGACAGATGCTCGCCTCGACATCACGGGCGGCGACCATCATGAGGTCGTTGAGCTCGTCGACGACGACGACGATGTACGGGAGGCGTTCGTAGCCACGGCCGGTCACCGGGTCGGGGTCGGCGGGGGTTGGGAGGTCACCGCGGTCGTGCGCGGCGTTGAACCCGGCGACGTCGCGGACACCGACCTCGGCGAGCATCTCGTAACGCAGGTCCATCTCTCGGACCGCCCAGTCGAGCGCGTTGGCCGCCTTCTTGGGGTTCGTGACCACCGCGGTGAGGAGGTGCGGGAGGTCGTTGTAGGCGCCGAGCTCGACGCGTTTGGGGTCGACCAGGATGAGGCGGACCTGATCGGGCGTGTTTCGCATCAAGAGAGAGGTGACCAACGAGTTGATGCAGCTCGACTTGCCGGCGCCGGTGGCGCCGGCGATGAGGAGGTGCGGGAGGGTGGCGAGGTCAAGCATGACGGGACGGCCGGCGATGTCGCGTCCGAGGCCGACCTCGAGCGGGCTGGTGGCTTGCTTCGCTTCGGGGGAGGCGAGGATGTCGCCGAGGGTGACCAGCTGGCGTTGCTTGTTGGGAACTTCGACACCGATGGCGCTGCGGCCGGGGATGGGAGCGAGGATGCGCACGTCCGGTGTCGCCATGGCGTAGGCGACGTCGTGGGCGAGGCTGGTGATGCGGTTGACCTTGACGCCGGGGGCGAGCTCGAGCTCGTAGCGGGTCACGGTCGGACCGACGGTCATGCCGACGAGGTGCGCGTCGACCCCGTGTTGGTGGAGCGCGGCTTCGAGGACCCGGCCGCCTTCCTCGACGAGGCGCCGGTCGGCTTTCGCGGCGCTGCTTCGGGTGAGGGCGGTGGGCGGCGGGCGCTTCCAGGCGCCGGGCTGGCCGCGACGGCCGACGTCGAGGGCCATCTGGCCGCCGGCCTCCTCGACGACGCCGACGGGGCGGCCGTCAGGTTGGGTGGCATCCTCGGAC
>DAIPLE010000307.1:0-2034 GCA_036769425.1 Actinomycetota bacterium | reverse complement strand
CAGGGCCGTACCGGCGATCAAGCAGCGGACAGCGTTAGGGAGTGCGTGCTGCGACATGTGGTCACGGTACCGGCCGACCCCCACCGCCGAAGCATCAGCCTCTCGCCGCGCAGCGCGGCGTCGTCAGGCGAGCACCTCGAGAGCCGCGCCGGCCTGGTCGAGGAGGTCGACACTGTCGTTGTCCTCGGCGTAGCGCCGACCTTGCACGTTCAAGAGCCGGACCGGCTCCGTCCCGAGCGGGAAGGGACCCCAGTGCCAGGTTCCCCGGTGGAGGACGAACGTGTCGAGCGGACGCAGCCGGAACGCGACGATGGCGTCGAGATCGCTCGGGCAAGAGAACGTGACGTCGGCCGGAGCGCAGGCGACGACCGCGTCGACGTTCAGGACGAGGAGCGCCTGGGTGTGGGTGGCGTGCCGGTACAGGACGGAGCAGAGCGGCGCGCCGCGCTCGGTGTGGTCGATCTCGGTGGCGGCGTGGCTGATGACGTTCAGGTGCGGATCGGCCCACTCGAAGCGCAAGGTCTGGACGCCGTCGGCGGGGTCCGTGTCGGCGACGGGGATCCACCCGAGCGGTGCGAACGCGGCGGCGGTGAGCGGCTGGGCGCTGCGGGGCACGACCGTCGTCGGCATCGCCGCAGTGTAGGGGTGAGCTCCCGGGCCACTCCGGGCACGCCCGGTGGCACGGCCTCTACGCTTCGGGACATGGACGTGCGCTCTATCGAGGATGTCGAGCCGGTCGTCGAGCACAACGGGACGGTCCCCGTGTGGTGGCTCGTGAACCCGCGCGAGATGAAGGAGATCACCGACGGGGGGTACCTGGAGCTCGTCAGCGAGTTCGAGGTCGCCGGCGGGGGTGAGGTCGACTCGCACTCGCACCCGACCCATGAGTTCTATTACGTCACCGCCGGGCGGGGGATCATGACCATCTCCGACGAGAATCACGAGATCGTGCAAGGCGATCTCGTGCACATCCCGCCCAACGCGGTGCACAGCCTCCGCCCGGTCAGCGCCCACGCCCCCATCCACTGCTTCTGCTTCGCGGTCGGCATCAAGGACGCGGGCGAGATCGACTACACGACCCACTGAGCGTGGGCCGCGTCGTCGTCACCCGACGGCTTCCCGAGGGCGGGACCGACCCGCTCGTCACCGCCGGTCATGAGGTCGTCCTCAACGACGAGGACGTCCCCTTCACGAAGCACCAGCTGTGCGACGCGGCACGTGGCGCCGACGCGCTCCTGGGCGCGCTCACCGACCGGATCGACGACGACGTGCTGGCCGCGGGCGAAGCCCGGCTCCGAGTCGTCGCCACCGTCGCGGTCGGCTACGACAACATCGACGTCGCCGCCGCCGCGGCGCGAGGAATCGCGGTGTGCAACACACCGGGGGTGCTCGACGACACCACCGCGGACCTCGCGTTCCTGTTGATCCTCACCGCCTCTCGACTCGCGTCCGACGCCGAACGCGACCTGCGCACCGGAAGCTGGCCGGGATGGGGGATCACCCAGTATCTCGGCGTCGACGTCCACGGTGCGATCTTGGGTGTCGTGGGCTTCGGGCGGATCGGGCAGGCCGTCGCCCGCCGGGGCGCGGGCTTCGGCATGGAGGTGCTGCACCACACCCGGACCCCGACCGGGATGCCCGGCTACGTGGCCGAGCTGGACCAGCTGCTCGCCAAGAGCGACGTCGTGTCGCTCCACGTGCCCCTGACCGACGAGACCCGCCATCTCATCGACGGGCGACGCCTCGCCCTGATGAAACGAACCGCGGTGCTGGTCAACACGGCTCGAGGCCCGGTCGTCGACGAGGACGCCCTGGCCCAGGCGCTGGAGGACGGGACGCTCTTCGCGGCCGGTCTCGACGTATACGAGCACGAGCCGGCGGTGTCACCTCGACTGCTCGCGGCGCCCCGTACCGTCCTGACCCCCCATATCGGGTCGGGGTCCCGAGCGACCCGGACCCGCATGGCTCATCTGGCCTGTGACGGAATCGTGGCCGTCCTCGCGGGGCAGCGCCCACCGAACCTGGTCACGGCGT
>DAIPLE010000306.1:0-2064 GCA_036769425.1 Actinomycetota bacterium | reverse complement strand
CGCAGGCGGTCGCGGTGCTGCGAGTCGCGGGCCTGTGGGCGACCCGACCGCTGGCTCATGAGCGCCAGGGTGAGTGGGTGGGTCGCGCCGCGGAGGCGATCAACGACGTCGACCTTCCCGACCGGTACGAGCGCTACACGCGCGGGAGAGACAACCTGTCGCTCGGTCAGTGACCGGGCCCCTACCGGCCGAGGGCCTCGACGGTGCGGTCGAGCTCGCCGGGATCGGCGGTTGTGGGGACGAGGAAGAACTCGTCGGCGCCAGCCGCGGCGGCGGCGTCGACCGTGTGGCGGAGCGCGTCGGACGTGAAGCATGTCACCGCGCCGGCGGCCCAGGCGGCGACGTCTTCGCCGAAGATCTGCATGTACTGATGCGCGTAGGCGCGTAGCCGCTCCTCGGCCCCGTCACCGAGCGCGTACCAGATGCTCGACGAACGGTGCGGCGACTCGGACCGCCCGGCGTCACGCCAGGCGTCATCGATCATCGTGAACGCGTCGCTCATCGCGGATTGGTCGCCGTCGAGGGTCCAGGCACCGTCTACGCCGGAAGCCCACCGGGCGGCGCGCGCCACCGACTTCGGGCCCATCGAACCGGCGGGCCGACCGGGTCGGCGCCGTCGAACGGGGCCTCACCGCCCCAGATCGCCCGCATCCGGGCCACGGCGTGGTCGAGTCGGTCCCAGCGACGCTCGAAGCTGGCGCCGACGGCCTGGTAGTCGTGCTCGCGGCCTCCGACACCCACCCCGACAGTGAGCCGACCGTCCGCGAGGACGTCGACCGATGCCAGCTCTTTGGCGGTCATCACCGTGTCGTGCATCGGGAGGATCACGATCGTCGTCCAAAGGCGGACCCGCTCGGTCCAGGCCGCGGCCGCGGCCAGGTCGACGATCAGCGCATGGCTCGGGTAGGTGATGCGCTCCGGGACGGCGAGACTCGACCACGGCCCGGAGTCCACCCCGTGGCACCACGCCCGGGTCTGTTCCCGGTTGTGGGGAACCATCGTCGGGAGCGTCATGGCCAGATCCACGGGCCGCAGCCTACGAGGACGGCCTGGCCTCGACCGGGGTTGGGGCGAGGTGGGTGCGGTTAGGCGGCGTCGACGTGCGCAACGCGCCACGCCACGATCGCGGTGTCGAGCTCCGCGTCGCGTTCGAGCTCGCCGAACACCGCCCGCAGCTCGGGGGTCAGCATCGTGGTGCGGCCGAGACGACGGTGGAAGATCGCCACGAGGGCCCGGTACCGGTCGAGGATCTCGCCCGGCGGGGTGTCGAAGCGGGCGAACGCAACGCTGCCGTGACGGCGGACCTCGCGCACGAGACCCTGCGCGTCGTGCAACGTCACCGCGGCGCAGATGCGCAGCACCGACGGGTCGGCATCCTGCTCGAGGTGCTCCAGGTCCCGGAGCGCCGTGGTGCACGAGCCGACCAACTTCGCGGCCTTCTTGCCGATTTGCTGGCGGATGTCGCGCTTCGACACGCCCCCGGTGCGGGACGCGTCGACGATCATCCCGGCGATGGCCTCCCGTTGCGAGCCGCCGTCGCCGAGCACCAGCGATGCGACGCCGAGGACCTGAGCGACCGACGGCGTATGGGAGCCCGGCGGCGTATGCAGCTCGGTGGCCCATTGCGCCGCGGCGAAGAACCGTTTCCCGACTTGGATCTCAGCCACGATGCGAACCTATCGAGGTCGGTGTCGCTCGCGGTGGACCGTCGTCGCCGCCTCCGGTCAGGCGACCGGTGCCGCCGGTGCCGCCGGTGCCGTGATCTGATCGACCTCGCGTCGGACCTCGTCGTCGAGCTCCCAGGCGGTTGTGGCGATGGCGTTGGCGCGGACCTGCTCGGGGCTCGTGGCGCCGGCGATGACGCTCGCTACCAGCGGGTTCGCGGCCAGCCAGGAGAGCGCCAGCTCGTGCAAGGTGTGGCCGTGGCGGACGGCGAGGGCCGCGAGCGGTTCCACCACGGCGAAGCGGTCGTCGTTCAGGAGCCGCCCGACCCGGTCGGCGGGCCACTTGGCCAGTCGGGTTCCCGCCGGGGGGGCCGCGCCGCGGGCGTACTTGCCGGTCAGG
>DAIPLE010000122.1:0-6826 GCA_036769425.1 Actinomycetota bacterium | reverse complement strand
CGGCGGGGTCGTCGCGCAAGGTGCGCAGGAACAGCTCCGACAGGCGCATGTCGCGGAGGCTACCGGCGGGTCCCCGGCCGGCCTCCCCAGATCCAGAACGGCCCACCCCGGATTTCTGACCTTCGTACTGGTATTTCGGGGGGGATTCCCATACAGTTGCAGTCGTGATTCGAGCGAAGGGCGCCCCCAGCGTCTCGATGGGGCGGACGCCCCACGAGGTGCAGGACGAGATGAGTCGCCGTCGTTCGGTCGGTCGCGCCGCCTGACCTGTTTCAGCGCCGCCCGATCCTGACCTCGCCCCCCGGGCGCGCCGCGGCGCGCCCACGCCCCGAAAGCACCGCCCATGATCGACGTGACTGAGCTCCGGAGCCGTCCCCTCGACCCCGAGGTCGAGCACGAGCTCGACCGGTTCGAGGATGCCGTCGGCCGGTACCTGGCCGGCGAGATCGACGACGACGCCTTCCGGGTGTTCCGGTTGAACCAGGGGGTCTACGGGCAGCGCCAGGGTGGGCACCAGCAGATGCTGCGGGTCAAGGTGCCGCATGGCCGGGTGACGCCGGACCAGTTGGAGATGTTCGCCTACCTCGCCGAGGAGTACTCGCGGGGCTGGGGACACCTGACGACCCGCCAGAACGTCCAGTTCCACTTCGTGCCCCTCGAGCGGATGGGTGAGGCCTTGCGGGCGCTCGCCGCGGTCGGGTTGACGAGCCGCGAGGCGTGCGGCGACACCGTCCGCAACGTCGCGGGCTGTCACCTCGCCGGCGCCTGCCCGTTCGAGGTGCTCGACATCACACCGTGGGCCCAGGCCACCACCGACCTGTTCTTGCGCAACCCGATCGCGCAGCGGCTCCCCCGCAAGTTCAAGATCAACTTCTCGGGTTGCGCCACCGACTGCGGCCAGGCGATGTTCAACGACGTCGGTGTCATCGGCGTCAGCCGGCCCCGCCCCGACGGGACGGTCGAGCCCGGCTTCCGGGTCTTCATCGCCGGTGGGCTCGGCGCCAACCCGCACCCGGCGCAGGCGCTCGAGGAGTTCACGCCCCGCGAGGAGCTGCTCCCGACGATCGAGTCGATCCTGCGGGTCCAAGACCACCACGGCAACCGCGACAACAAGCTGCGGGCCCGCATGAAGTGGCTCGTCGACACCATGGGGATCGACGAGCTACGCGAGCGCATCATCAAGGAGCGTCGCTTCCTCATCGCGTCGGCCACGTATCCGGGTGGGATCCCCGACGTCGTCGCCGAGCGCGGCGACGACCCGGCCGGTATGACGACCACCTTCGACGGCGACGCCGCCACCCCGGTCGAGCTGAAGGGCATCGACCCGTACCGGGCGTGGGAGCTCGCCAACGTGGTGCGGGGCCGCGCCAACGGCACGGTCAGCGCGTACGCCCACTGCCGGCTCGGTGACATCACCGCGGAGCAGTTCCGCGACCTGGCGGAACTCCAACGCGACCTCGACGCCGAGCTGCGGGTCACGAACCGCCAGAACCTGGTGTTCCGAGGGCTCACCGAGGCTCAGCTGCCCGGCCTCTACGAGCGGTTGAACGCCATGAGCATGGCGTCACCCGGCGCCGAGCTCGCCCGGGACGTGGTCGCCTGCCCCGGCGCCGACACCTGCAACCTCGCCGTCACCCAGTCCCGCGGCCTCGCCGACGACATCGACCGGGCCCTCGACGAGGCCGGGCTGGCCGAGGTCGGCGGGGTGCGGATCAACATCTCGGGCTGCACGAACAGCTGCGGCCAGCACCACACCTCCGACATCGGCTTCTTCGGCCTCGAGCGACGCGCCCACGGGCGAGCCGCGCCCGGATACCAGATGCTGCTCGGCGGGCACGTCGGCGAGATGGCCATCGAGTTCGGCGACAAGGCGACCAAGCTCCCCGCCCGCACCGCATCCGACGCTGTGGTGCGCGTGGTCGGCCGCTACGCCGGTGAGCGCAGCCCCGGCGAACCGTTCTCCGACTGGCTCCGACGTTCCGGTGGCGCAGCCACCGTCGGTGAGGGACTGCGCGACCTCGACGCGTTCCCCGACCCCGACGAGTCACCCGACTTCTACGTCGACTTCGACGAGACCGGACCGTACGTCAAAGAAGTCGGCGACAGCGAGTGCGCGACATGAACGACCGCGACCTCCCCGACCTCCGCCAGCTCGACGCCGCGTCGACCGCCCTCGAATCTCAGCCCGCGACCGCGGCGATCGAGTGGGCGGCAGAACGCTTCGGTGACGGACTCGTCTTGGCGTCGTCGTTCCAGGACTGCGTCCTCATCGACCTCGCGGCCCAAGTGGTGCCCGACATCGAGGTCGTGTTCCTCGACACCCAGTACCACTTCGCCGAGACGCTCTGGTACGTCGAGACCGTCCGGCGCCGCTACAACCTGAACCTTCGGGTCATCGAACCCGACGTGACCCCCGACGACCGTTGGCTCGACGACCCCGACGGGTGCTGCGCGGCCCGCAAGGTCGTCCCGATGGCGAAGGCGTTGGCGGGACGAACCGCGTGGATAACCGGACTGCGCCGCGATGAAACCCCCACCCGGACCAAGACCCCGGTGGTCGGCTACGACGTCGGGCGAGGCATGGTCAAGGTCAACCCGATCGCCGACTGGACCGAGATCGACGTCCAGCGGTACGCGCGGGACCGCTCGCTCCCTGAGCACCCGTTGCGCGAGAAGGGGTACGCGTCGATCGGGTGCTGGCCCTGCACCCGACCCGTCGCCGAGGGCGAAGACCCCCGCGCCGGACGCTGGGCCGGGCTCGACAAGGCGGAGTGCGGCCTCCACCGCTGACCCGGGTCCGCCCGTCGGAGTGCCAACATCAGGCCATGGGAATCCACGACGTGGCGGCGCGCGGCTTCGACGCCGGCGCCGACGTCTACGAGCGGGCCCGGCCCTCCTACCCGCCCGACGCGGTGGCGTGGCTCACCGAGCACCTCCGGATCGGGCCCGGGACGACCGTCGTCGACCTCGCGGCCGGCACCGGGAAGCTGACCCGGCTCCTCGCACCATCCGGAGCCTCGCTGCTCGCGGTCGAGCCGGTCGACGGGATGCGGGTCCAGCTGCGCGCTACCCAACCGAACGTTCCGGTGACCGCCGCCACCGCGGAGGCGCTGCCGTACCGAGACGCCGCGCTCGACGCGGTGACGGTGGCGCAGGCCTTCCACTGGTTCGACGCCGACCGGGCGTTCACCGAGTTGGGCCGGGTGCTCCGACCGGGTGGGCGCGTCGGGATGATCTGGAACGCCCGCGATCGCAGCGTCGACTGGGTCGACCAGCTGTGGTCGATCATGGACCGGGTCGAGAAGCGCGCCCCGTGGCGTGACCACGAACGGTGGAGCGACGCCGCGCTCGGCGCCCGTCCCCGGTTCGGTGCCTTGCACGAGGCGACGTTCCAGCACGAGCAGCCGATCAGCGCCGGCGGGATCGTGGAGCGGTTCGCGTCGGTGAGCCACGTCGCGGTCCTCCCCGACGCCGAGCGCGCCGCGGTGCTCGACGAGATCCGGGCGTTCCTCGCCACCAACCCCGAGACCGCCGGCCGCGACGATCTGGCGCTCCCCTACCGGGTCGACGCGTACTGGTGTGAGCGCACGTGACACGATCCCTTCGCACCCGGCTCGGGGTGCGAGCCGGTCGGTTCGCCGGGTGGCTGTCGCGAGTGACCGGACGCGGCGCGGGCGCGACGATCAGCGGTCGGGTGATCAACGCCGTGGCCCCGGGCGCGCTGGCCGAGCTCGCCAGAGGCCGTCACACCGCGCTGGTGTCCGCCACCAACGGCAAGACCACCACGACCCGGTTCCTCGCCGCGGCGGTGGCGACGAACGGCCGCGCGGTGACGACGAACTCGACCGGCGCCAACCTGACGTCGGGGATCGCGCCGACCTTGGCCCGTGACCCCGACGCGGACACCGCGATCCTCGAGGTCGACGAGCGCGTCGTTCCCCGGGTCGTCGATCCGCTGGACGCCGAGCTGCTCGTCCTCGGGAACCTGAGCCGCGACCAGCTCGACCGGTACGGGGAGGTGCATCTGCTCGGTGACGCGTGGCGTCGGGTCAGCGAGACGCATCCGGACCTGGCGGTAGTCGCGAACGCGTCGGATCCCCATGTGGTGTGGGCCGCCGCGCCGGCGCAGGTCACCTGGGTGACACTCGGGCTCGGGTGGCGCTCCGACGCCGCGACCTGCCCGTCGTGTGGCGCGCTGCTCACCTGGGACGACGACCGGTTCGCCTGCCCGGCGTGTGGGTTCGCGCAGCCCGAGACCGTCAACCGGCTCGAGGCGGACACCCTCGTCCTCGGTGACGAACGGGTGCCGTTGCGGCTCGCGCTCCCCGGACGATGGAACCTCGCCAATGCGGCGTTGGCGGTCACCGCCGCCCACACCCACTTCGACGTCCCCGCCGCCGTCGCCGCCGACGCGGTCGGAGCCGTGACGACCGTCGCGGGCCGGTACATGCACGTCCCCCTCGGCGACGGGCGGCACGCTCGGGTGCTGCTGGCCAAGAACCCGGCCGGTTGGAGCGAGGTGCTGCACTACCTCGCCGGGATCGACACCGCGGTTGTCATCGCGGTGAACGCGCGCGTCGCGGACGGCAAGGACCCGTCGTGGCTCTGGGATGTCCCCTACGAGCTGCTCCGAGGTCACCCGACCGCCGCCGCCGGAGAACGCCGCCTCGACGTCGCGGTTCGGCTCCGCTACGCCGAGGTCGACCATCTCGTCGAAGCCGATCCGCTCGCCGCGGCCAGGGCGCTGCCCGGCGACACGATCCATCTCGTCGCGTCGTACACCCAATTCTCCGCCTTGTACCGCCGCTTCGGGGACGCCGACCAATGAGCGACGAGTCGTCGACGCTGCGGGTCGGGCTCGTCTACCCGGAGCTGCTCGGCACCTACGGGGACCGGGGCAACGCCATCGTGCTCGTGCAACGGGCCCGATGGCGTGGCATCCCCGCGGAGCTGGTCGAGGTCGCCGCCGACGAGCCCATCCCCTCGTCGCTCGACGTGTACCTGCTCGGCGGCGGCGAAGACGACCCCCAGCATCTCGCCGCCGCCAACCTGCGCGCGTCGCGGGGTGCGCTCGAGCAGGCTCTCGGCGGGGGTGCGGTCATGCTCGCGGTGTGCGCCGGGTTCCAGCTCGTCGGGCACCGCTACGTGCTCGGCGACGGGAGCGTGCTCGAAGGGGTCGGGCTCCTCGACCTCGAGACCCGAGCCAGCCCGGACCGGCTCATCGGCGAGGTCGTCGTCGAGCCCGAGTCGCCGCTCCCACTGCTCACCGGGTTCGAGAACCACAGCGGCCGCACCACCCTCGGGCCCGGCCTCGCGCCGCTCGGCCGTGTCGTCGTGGGCGGCGGCAACGGCGACGGTCACGGCGTCGACGGTGCCCGCCACGGCCGGATCGTTGGCACCTACCTGCACGGACCGGTGCTGGCCCGCAACCCCGCCCTCGCCGACTACCTGCTCAGCCTCGCGGTCGGTGAGGCCGCGGTGACGTCACTCGACGCCACGTTGGAGGAACGTCTCCGCGCCGAGCGGTTGCACGCCAGCGCGGCTCGTGGCGCGCGCCGCTGGCTTCAGGAACGGCTCCTCGCTCGCGGTTGAGCCGTCCGACGCGCGCGTCAGCTTGAATCAGACTCAGCCGGTACCGGCGCGTCCGGGGCAGCCAGGGTCGAGGTCGGCGTGGGGCTCAGGCCAGGACTTGGAACTGGGCGGTGGAGGTCCCCGTGCGGGCAGAGTCGAGCGGGGTGACCCGGCTCAGGCCATTGGGCGTCTCTTGACAGACGCCGAGTGGGATGCGGTCGATGAGCAGTTTCGTCGACGCCGGCAGCTCGGTAAAAGTTGGGCCGCCGTTGTTGGCGGGTGGGTCAAGCTTGGGGTCGGCGGTGGTGATGACGTCGGTCGACGCCGGGGTTGCGCTGCCTCCCGGGAAGCAGGAGTTATCGGTCATCCAGTCGTAACCGAACGGGGTCCCGTTCGTCGGCGGGAAGTCGAATGAGCAACTGACCATCACCACCGACTTCGAAACTCGCCGACGCGGCCGGGTCGACCGAGCGTGGCACCCGCCGGGTTGGGCGACCCGGGGGCGCGTGCGGCGGGGACGGCTAGCCTCCGCGCGGTTCGGGTGAACCGGTGGCAGAGGTGCTGGGGAGTGAGACCGCGGGTGCTGGCACTCGGGCTCGTGGCGACGCTGGTCAGCGCCGGTGCGCTGGTGGTTGGTACCGCGGCGCCGAGCGGCGCGTTGGTCACGATCACGTCACCTCCGACCGAGGCGGGGTTACAGGCGGCGTTCAACACCGCGAACACGACTCCCGACGACGTGGAGATCGACGTCATCGGCGGATCGGGCCTGACCGTCCCCCTGACGGCAGGCCCGCTGGCCTACACCGGCGGTGTTAGTGGGTCGCAGGCGCTGACGCTGAAGGGCGGCGGCGTCACGATCAATCAGACCACCTCGAACGCGCCCGTGTTCTTTTCGGTGAGCAGCGGCTTGCTGACGCTCGACGGAATGACCATCAGCGGCGGGAACCTGACCAACGTGGTGTTCGCGGGCGCGGCGGTGTTCTCGCCCAACGGGCCCCTGACGCTTTCCGACGCGACCGTGCGCAACAACACCGACATCTCGGATTTCTTTCCGGCGTCGATCCTCCAAGCGGGTCTCTTTGGCTCCATCGATGCGACGCTCACGTTGACGAACGTCACCGTGGATTCGAACACGACGACGACGAGCGCGAACGCCCCCGACTTCGGGATCGCCGCTGCCGGTGCCGCGACGGTCAC
Source organism: Actinomycetota bacterium (assembly GCA_036769425.1). Taxonomy (GTDB): domain Bacteria; phylum Actinomycetota; class Acidimicrobiia; order IMCC26256; family PALSA-555; genus PALSA-555. Next base: position 58 of record DAIPLE010000122.1, on the reverse strand, counting down.
TGATTCGCGCTTCACGAACAACACCGACACGAGCAGGCTGCTCGTGTCGGTGTTGTTC